>CAZISU010000017.1:0-16421 GCA_964541935.1 uncultured Planctomycetaceae bacterium
CAATCAGAAACACCCACTGCATGGCCAGATCCAGCCGCTGGCAAAGATCGAAATACAGCAGACAAACCGCAAAGAACAGAATCACCGCCGCCACGCGCAGTCGTCCGATGCGTCTGTGATCGGACATCCGCGACGAAGCGACAATCGCTGTGATAACCGCTTGTTGGGCCACAAACAAGACAACCGGCCAGGTGAAAATGAAACGCGTGTCATATCGATTGAAGATCGACGTGCCGATTGCGCCGCCGATTGCCAAGGCGATCCAGAAGACGGCCCTGCCGATTCGTCTGACAGTTTGCCTGGCGGAATCCTTGTCTTTTCGTCGTAGGATTAGTCCCACGCCGAGCCCAACCAGTCCGCCAATAAAGGCCGCCGGGGCAAACACACCCCACACACTGTAGCGGAACCACAGCGATAGCTCTTTGCGGTCTGGCGGATCGAAGGGATATTCTCGCTCGCCGCCGACCGCCCAGGTGAGATCGAGATGCGTCCGCTCTTTGATCGACGATGCCCGCCGAGCAATCGCTCGCCCGTTGCCCGAAAGATTCTCCGCTTTCCCAACATACAGACACGCCAGCCGCGTGGGGCTACGCAGATAGAGTCGATTGCGGCTGAGCGTGGGTGTGGTCCAGCAGATTTCGCCGCCAAAAATCTCCGCACGCCCCAGTTCGCGATAACCGCCCGGGTCGGCCGCGGCAAGAATGGCTTCGCCACGGTCGTTTAACATGAACAGCTTCCCATCGGCAGCCACCGCGGCGGCGTGGCCGGGCAGGTCGCTCGTCCACAACGTTTTGCCCGTGGCAAAGTCCATGGCTCTGAAGGTCCCCCGCGACGGCCGACGGGCCTTCGTTTGAATGTCGCGCAAATCGAACCCATAAACGCAGCCCTCGGCCAGCACGCTCGACGCCACATCGTTGGACATCTGGCGGCTCTGCCAAACCTCGCTCGCTTTGAGTTTTTTTGTATCCGCTGCAAGTTCGAGGCTATACAGACGCGAACCGGTGCGGAAGGGACAGGCGATCATGATCCGCCCGTCGTGATAGATCGGCATCGCGGAGTGTTCGTCGTACCCCTGCGAATAAGATGTCTCCCAAAGCACCTTGCCATCGTTCGGATCGTGCAGGGCAAGCCCGTTTTGCAGAAAAACGAGCACCAGCCGTCGATCTTCGAACGTGATCGCAGCCGCGCCGCAATAGCTGGCCGCTTGGTCGCCTGCCGCCCACACTAGCGAGCTATCGGCAGCGTCCAAGGCAACCAGACTCGCCCCCTCGGCTCCCACGGGCACAATCACCTTGCCGTCTTCGACCAGCGGCGAGGCCGAGTAGCCGAAATCCATCCCCCGACAGCCAAATTTTTTCTCCAGGTCAACCGACCAGATCGGTTTTCCGTCCGACGCCCGCAGACAGCCGAGAACTCCTCGCGGGCCGACAAAGTAGATTCTTCCATCATGCCAGGTAGGTGTTGCTCTTGGCCCAGGATACATCCCCCCGGCTCCGTATGGCCAAGCGTAATCGTGTTGCCAAACGATCCGCCCGCTTTCGGCATCGAGGCACAAAACCGACTGCCGATACAACCCTTGGGTTTGCGTAAACAGCCGCCCCCCCACGGCGATCACCGCCGAATAACCTCGCCCAATCTCCCGCGTCCACAGCAGCGGAGGCCCTTCCTCGGGCCAGCAGTCGGCCAGATCGTTTGCATCGCAACAGCCATTGAAGCTCGGTCCGCGAAGATGGGGCCAGTCGTTCTCAGCGCTCGTCGACGGTAACGAAGCAGACTCCGCGGAAGCATCGAAATCGTTCTCGGACTCGATCAATCCCGAAATGTGCGGTTGAGAAAACACGCATAGAATCGCGTTACGAAGATCGCTCGAAAGCACAAAGGCCAAGGCCGCAACCACCAGGAAGACCACAAACCTAGCGCCGAACGCGCGGGCGACGGCTTTCAAACGACTTGCAGAGATCATATTACGGGGACTGTAAAGGTCTTTTTTCTTGAACTCGAGCAGATTATGTAGCGTCTACAGTCAGTATGATACCAGTTGTCCTCTATATCTCCTAATCTCTAACAGGAAAATCGTCCGTATTCCGAAAGCTGCACGCTTACACCCTAGCGGTCGTCGCCTACTCGCTCCCTCACTTCGCTCACCATGCTCCCGAATAGCCGGGTATTTTCTCCCCACAACAGATACCCTTTCGGCTCTCCGTCATACTCGGCAAAGCCGCTATACTCGTCCATCGTGTTTTGACTGGTGACCGGTGTGTAGTCCGTCCACGTGACGCCGCTGTCGCGGGAAATCCAGAACGCCGAGCGGGCGTCAAATCCTTCCCACGATTGCCGTCGGCCGTGCAGGATAATTGTTCCGGCCGATTTATTCAGCCATTCCAAATTGGGATCTTGCACGACTCCGGTCATGGCCGAGATGTCCACGGGCACCGACCAGTTCTTGCCCGCGTCTTCCGATTCGAAGAACAGCGTCTTTCCGCCGGTCGGATAAGTGCGTGCCACGGCGATGAAATGGCTCTCTGTCAAGGCCAGAACGTCCCATTCGTTGATGGTCGCATCATCCAACTTGTCGCAAACGCTTTTCCAACTCAGACCGTTGTCGTCCGACTTCCAGAAAGTTGCCGGCAGTCCCTTCACCGTCTCCCACTCGAAGGTCTCGCCACACGCATAGATAGTATTTCCCACCACATCTCCGCCGGTAAATCGCCGGCATATTAGATCAGGGTCGGGCGATATTAGTCCCTTATATGTCCAAGTCTTTCCGTTGTCGCTGCTGATGCTGTAAGATCCCGTGTTTTTCTGGTGTGGGTTGGTAAACGAACAAATAATGTCTCCGTTGGGGGCCACAATCAGATATGGATCTTTGCGTAACTTCTCATTGTTCCCGTCCAGGGGATAGATGTCGATTACCTCGCTCCAAGTCGCTCCATCGTCGCAACTGGTCATACACATGACGTGCTGCAAAGCGTTATCATGCCCTGTCCCTTTGGTTCCGGAAAAGGCGATGACCAAGTCGCCGTTCTTTGCCCGCACGATTTCCGGATGCCTTGAATCCACCGAGGTGATTTGTTTCTTCGCCGCAACTTCTATCTTCGCTCCTTCCGCCGCAAGGCCGAGCGTCCAACTCGTGAACATGAATATTATGACGATAAAAGTCGCGGTTTGTATTCGTAAATAATTCATGTGAAGTCGTTTCATGTTTAGGAGTTTGATTCGGCTGCAATAATTCGATCTAGCACTTCCACGCAATAAATCAAAGCCCGTGGCAAGTGGAACGGATCTTTGACCGGCAGACAAACCGTATCCGTGATCGGCTTTCCGTCGCGGCCTAGATTCTGCGTCCACTCGCCGTGCTCGGCTACGGGAAAATGTTCGAAGCTGTATTGGTGGATTCGGTCGTACCAGTTCAGGAAATCGCGGTCGCCCGTCTGTTCGTAGGCCAATAGCAAGCCATAAAGGGCCTCGGTGTGCGGCCACCAGATTTTTGAGTCAGGATGGTTCCAGCCGACGTTATCCGCTCCGTTGGCATCGACGGCCAGCAGCAGTCCGCCATAAGTTTCGTCCCAGCCCAGTTCGACATGGCGTTTCATCAACCGGCAGGCCTCTTGGATACGCGACTGGTTACCGGCATCGCGAGCGATATGAATCTGGAACCACATATCCTCGATAACGTGGCCTGGAATCACGGTCGTTCCCAGCGGTGGAGGATACTCGCCGTTATCGGCGGCAATCCGTTCCAGCAGCAGCCCACTCGCCGGGTTTACGAAATTGTCAAAAATATCGTTCGACATGACCAGAGCCGCATCTTGATATCGCGGCTCGTCCAGCAGCAGCCCGAGTTCCCAGAAGACCAGCCCGAAAATCATCGGCAAACCATGCACCCGCGCGCCCAGCGGAATGGGGTACGGCGCGTGTGGAATTTGATCGTGCGGGGCCTGCAATCGTTGTAGTGTATTGTCGGCCGTTTTACGCGCCAATTCCAGCAGTTCCTCGCGCCCGCTTGCTTTGGCCAATTCTGTCAGCCCGTACATAGCGAAGGCATCGACATAAATACTCTCGCACCCTTGCAAAACGCGCCCATCGTAGCCAACCCTCAAACGCCACCCGCCCAACTGCTCATCCCATCCGTATCGAGTGGCAAACTTCTGGATGTTTTCCGCAAGTTCCAGCCAGGCCGGGTTTCTTTCGATTCGGTTGTAAAGCTTGCTGTAAACCCAAACCGCCCGCCACTGGCTCCACAAATATTTGTCGCGATTGACAATCGTACCATCATCCCTGATGCAAGTGTTGAGCCCCCCGTCTTCATCCACGGCATGTAGCAGCCAAAATGGAACAACCGAGCCGAGCAGGTGATCGTAAAGAAAATCTCGCAACCGGGATAGATTGTCGCTGGGGTGGTTTAAGGTCATTGGTTCTTTCTTTTTAATTATCCAACCCCAGCGTTTCCCGCAGCATACTCTTCCGATCGCACGAACCTTCGAATAAAAGCCGCGAATCGGCTCCACCTATAAACAGTCGATATCCCAAACTCGCAGCATGACGTGCCAACTCGGCCGTCGGCGCGATACATGCTGCTGCTTTACCCGCCTCGCGTGCAGCCACGGCCACTGTTTCAAGAGCGTCCATCAGCACGGGCGTTTCCAAAATCGGAGCGTTGATCGACAGCCCCAACTGGACCTTGAAATCGTCTGGTCCCAGCATCAGAACATCTATTCCCTCTGTTTGTGTAATGGCGTTCACGTTCTCAACCGCTTCGGGCGTTTCGATTTGGGCAACAATAATCGGCTCTTTGTCGCGATAAAACGTCCGATCCATCATATCGATC
This sequence comes from uncultured Planctomycetaceae bacterium, assembly GCA_964541935.1. Classification (GTDB taxonomy): domain Bacteria; phylum Planctomycetota; class Planctomycetia; order Pirellulales; family Thermoguttaceae; genus JAFGTN01. The sequence goes on from CAZISU010000017.1 coordinate 4,829, forward strand.
GGTCGCCGGCCTCCGAAAGATCTTGAGCCCAGTGGAGGAAACTTCGCGGCATCGACTGCCGCCGCTGCTTGATCGGCCGTATTGATCATGGGGATCATCAAAGCCGAGGGCATCATGTCGGCATAGGGGCCGATTATGCCGAATTCATGACCGGGAACTCTTAGCAATGTATCAACGCCCACCAAATCGGCCGTTCGCACCAGAGACAACATGCTGTCATAGGATAGCTGTCCGTGCTGGCCGTCGAGCCAAAGAAAATCCCACATCCGCCCGATCGTCTCTATGATGCCGGCCGCCGGATAGTTGATCGCAAGTCCGATCATACTCTCATTGTTGTTCAAGCGTTGTTTGAATCGTGTTGGTTCCATAGTATATTTCTGTCTAGATTAACATCTATAAATCAAAGTCCGTGTCAGGATAAGTCTTCTTCTGCGGTTGGGGAATGAGGGGTGTTTTGCGGAAAACATCGCGAAACCAAAACCCCAACGGCAATTTGCACCAGCAGTCCCAAGGGCATGGCCCAAAGGAAGTTAATGCCCGCCCGGCCAGTGATGTCTTCCCAGAAATTCACCGCCACCACAACGGACAGTCCACAGGCGGCCCCCGCGTGTGTTCCAGTGACCGTGGCGCCGCGTACGAACATCGCCATGAAAAACAGCCCGAACAGCGGTGCGGTCAGCAGGTTGCAAACCTTGAAGGCCACGGCCAGTAGGTTTCCCTGCACTGCTCCGACCCCGGAACTCAACAGCACCACCACCGCGCCTACCACAACCGAAATCCACATAGCCTGATGTACGTCGTGCTTTGCGTCGGAAGATTTGGAGCGGCTCAGCCGGTCGATGAAGTCGACCTTAATCACCGAACAGGCAGAGTTTACACCCGAGGAAAGACTCGACATGGCCACGGCCAGAAGCCCGGCGATCACCAACCCGCTCACGCCCGGCGGCAGGGCCGTCATCACGAACTGCGGGAAGAGCTTGTCGGCCTCATCGAGCAAAGACACCGAGCCGACAAGCATTTCCGTGTTTGCCCGATAATAAGACCAAACGGCCAGACCGACCAGTGTCAGCAGCCCGGTTGTCAGGGCACTCGCGATCAAGGCTGCAAACAGCGTCCGCCGCGCGGTCTTTACATCGCGATTGGCAAGGAAACGCTGCACGGCCATTTGGTCGGAACCTTGCGTGCAGACATACCATACCAGCGTGCCGATCAGAGCCCCGATAAACGTCCGAGCTTTGGGGTCGCTGTCGTATCCCCACCGCGGCTCGGGCCAATGTACGGGCCACTCGTCGGGCCACCATCCGCCCACGCCGCCGAAGTGATACGTAATAATTCCCAAAGTCAAAAGCGCCCCGCCGAAGAGAATCACGCTCTGCAAAACGTCCGTCACAACCACGGCTCTCAGCCCGCCCATCGACGTATAGGCCACCGTCACAGCCCCCAGAATCAAGCAAATCCAGGGCGTGGCCGATTCCTCCAACCCCAGCAATGGAACCAACACCATGGCCGCCGTCGCATAAACCACCAAGGCCATCCACATCAGACGTAGCGAAAGGAAAAACGTCGAGCCCAGCAGACGCACGCTCACTCCTAGCCGCACCTCGAGTATCTCATAGGCGCTCGTCACCCGTAGTTCCATGATCTTGGGAATGATCCACCAGCCCACAATCAACGCGACCAACGGATAGGCCGCCACCTTGCCCATGGCGAAAACCGGACCGTAAAGGATCATCTCGCCGGGCAACGCCAGATAGGTAACTGCGCTGAGCATCGTCGCGAACAGCGATATGCCCAGGCTGAACCACTTCATCTGCCGACCGCCCAGCAGGTAATCCTCCGTCGAACCCGTGCGTCTGGAATAATACCATCCCACGCCCAGCACGAGCAGCACATAAGCGGCGATCACTACCCAGTCGAGCGGGGCTAAAGCGGAAGTAGTTATGCTGCAGATCACGTCTTACCCTTCCGCTGTCCGATTCCTTGGGGGATTTCCAATTGCACCGCCACTAAATTTTCACCCTCGTCAATAGGCTTCCCACACGCCAATCCCCAGATCAAACGTCCCAGCCGAACCGCCTGATGGTCGCTGCCGCCTTGGGTGCGAATGTAAGGATACGCAGGCTCTTTCGATCCGAAATAGTCGCTCACCACAACCGCCACCTCTTCCTGGGGCTTCATGCCTTCTTCACGGATTGATTTCATGATCGCCTCGGCCATCTTCGGCGAGCGCACGATAATCCCCGCCAGATCGTCTCTCTTCTGTAGAATATCGAACATGCTGTCTTTGATTTCCGCTTCATCTTGGGGCAGGCAATGGATCGAAAAACCGTCGGCGCCGATACCTGCTTCGCCGGCCACCTCGCGAGCGCCTTCCATCAGCAAATGGTCGCCCCGCAAAACACGTTGTCGCATGAATAGGGCGACGCGACGATGCCCCTTTTCTAAAACGTGTTGGGCCAGCAATCTGCCAATTTGCTTCTGGTCGCGATCCACAAACGGCAGCTCGGGCAGCGATGCATATGGATGGCCGAACAACGCCGCCGGCAGTCCGCTAGCTACCATCATCCGCTGCATCGTCAGCGAGGCGCGCATCAGCACGAATCCCTCGGGAAAAGGCGACTTCAACACCTCCTGGATAATCCGTTGCAAGTATTCCTCTTCCCCGGCCGAAGAAACCGAATGTAACTGAATCCTCACACCCGGCAACTCACCCTGCAAAGCCAGCATCACATCGTGGTTGAACCACCCTTCCATCTGTGGATACGAGTCGCCCATCAGTAAGTGAACCTGCTGCAGAACCGGCCGGTCTGCGGCCGATGGCCCGCCGGCAATAAACGTTCCGCTCCGTTGCCGTCGCATGATCACGTTTCGCTTTACGAGAAGTTGCAACGCCCGGTTGACGGCGCCCGTATCGACGCCCAGCATCTTGGCCGCCTCGACCGTATTATAGTAGCGGTCGCCTTCCTTGAGATTACGGGTGCGAATATCGGTCTCAATTTGTTCGGCCAGGTCCAGAATTTGGCCGACCTTTTTTTTGACTTGTGGCATTATTCGCTCCAGAACGAAAACAGTTTTGCCCCACGCACGTAAAATCGCACTCGCACCGTTTTGCCCGCCAGTTTTGCAAGCGATGCGCCGCCTTTCCAGGCCAACACGTGGTCGAGACTGTCGACCATTTCCATGGGCACGGCATCTTGACGAGTGTAACCCTCGATTGGATTCCCATCCAAGTCCAGCACCTCGCCGCAAACCGTGCCCGGTCTGGCCACCGCATTGACGTGCAGCTTGTCGCCTTTGAGTTGCAGCGGCGCGGTCGTCACCGTACCTTCATTCCATTGGGTTTCCATGGAAACAAAACCGTCGGGTCGCAGAAATGCCAGTCCCACCGAACCGATGTGCCCGAAGGGACGTTCGGCCCAGTGCAGTGTCTGCCGTCCTTGATAGAAAATATAAAGCCGCTCGCCGATGCGAATCGGTGGGTTATGCGAAGGCGTCACCCAGGCCTGATCCCAGGTTCCCGCTGGGCCCCAAGGCAAAAACGTCTGCCGATCCGCGCCCCGATGCCAGTCCACTCCGTCGCGGCTGTACATCAACTGCGTGTCCAACTTGCGGATGGGAATGAAAAACGGTTCCAGGAATCCAATATGCAATCCTTGGTAAGCAAATGTTATCATCCCGTAGAACTGGGTCTTAGCAGGATCGTCGCTGTCGGCTGCGGCGATTTCCTTCACAAAAGAAAATTTCATCCCGTCGACGCTTTCCCACAGACCACAGGTGCGGGAACCCTTACCACGGATCCGCGTTATCACGTAGTATTTCTTGCGTATCGGATCATATCCGGCGCTCATGCGGTCCCCCGATTGCACGCGAATCCCCTCCTGCACTTTCCAGTGAATGCCGTCCACGGAAATCGCGCTCATCACTCCCCGCTCCTTGCAGTCGTACCAATACATGCGGTATTTCATCTCCGCGGTCGGTTTCGGGTCGCGAAAGACGGTCGCCGCATCGACCCGCCGCGTCATGATGATGTTATTCTCTTTCGAGCCGCGAAATTCGTGCAGCCCCAGGTTCGGCTTATCCCACTTGATGCCGTCGCGGCTGGTGGCGTAACACATCAACATACCCGCCTCGCCCTTGGGTGGGAATTTCTTATAAACTTCGTACCACGCCTTGAACAGCTTTTCCTCTGGCTCGTAAACAATCGACCCCCAAGTAAGCACGCAGTTGCCTTCCCAAGGCTTGTCCCAGGTCAGAACCGGGTTGGCATCATACTTGGAAGGCTGGTTAACGACTCGCTCGATTCCATTGCTCCGCGCGATCAACGCATCATCGATGAACAACTGGTGCGTCCGATCTACCGATCGAACCGCCTGCTCGGTGTACGGCGCAACAACCATGTTTTGCTTGCGGGCTTTGTTCGAAATCCGCAACTCATCGATCTTGCCCGCAAAAGTAGAGTCGTTAATGTGTGAAATATTCCCCACTACCAACGGGTTGCTGCTCGCGGCCATCTTCGCTTGCCGCGAATGAATGCCCACCGGCACACTGTTGACCATAAAGCCCAAGTTCTTGCCGTCGAACGAAACCGCTATGTGCGACCACTTGTTCAACGCAATCGATGCATCGCCCACCCAACCCGGCGAGCCCCAGCGGTCGGCTGAAGAAAACACGGCCGCTTGCAGCTTGCCATCGTTGATGGCCACTTGAAATGCATATTCTTTGTTCGCAATCGCATTCACGGACTTATTTTGCGTGGGATATACCCAAGCATTTACAGTAAACGCATTTCCCTCAAAGGCCATGCTCTTTGAATGCGGCGCGATAAGCGATCCACCCTTGCCGTCCAATTTCAGAGCCTTTCCGGCCTTACCTTCAACAAAAGCAGGCGATTTGTCGGTCTGAATCACAGCCAAATCGTTTTGCTTGCCGGTCAAATCGTAGACGAAAGAACCGCCGCCCTCATCGAACGAGTACACCGCAATCAGATCGGACTGTTTTTTGCATTCCTGCACGGCTTTCGATTGTTTCTCAAACGCCTCGTGGCGTTGGTCTGGCGTGGGGCGGGGGATGTTTCGTGCTGCTTTGCTGGTAGGCCGCTGTTTGCTTTCCGCAATCTTGTTTTCTAGCGTCGGCCGATACGCCTCGCCATACATGATCGACTTATCGCCCTCGTAAAACCATTTGATCGGTATCACCTGCAAATGCCAACTGTAGGCGTTTTTCATTGTCATCGACTTGCTATATGTAACCACGGCATTGCCGTCACAAAATGCCACGTTGGCCATCGTGATCTTGCCCGCAAAATCTTCGCCGCCGTCGAGGTGACGCAAAGACGTCCAGGTTTTCCCCTCGTCGCTGGAAACGGCCGAACTGATGCGGTTGCGAGGCCAAGGACCGTCGATTTTACCCTCCTCGGCCCAATTCCAAATCAAAAGCAGATCGCCGCCCGGCATCCGACGCAAAGTCGGCATGGCACCGGCCGCTGGAATTCCGCTGCTTTGCGGTTTGCTCCATGTTGCACCGTCGTCGCTCGAATAGCTCACGAAAATCGACTTGAGATACACCCGCATGAACATCATCAGCCGGCCGTCCTTCAACTCGACCACGGTCGGCTCCTCGGCCGCCGGGTCCGTTTTGCGTCCGCTCGATCCCTTGGGCGTACTCAGCAAGGCCGTCTTCTTCCAAGTCTTCCCCCGGTCGTCGCTGTAATGGCAGTAGACATGCGTGGATCCCAGCTTGTCCATGCTGACCCACGAGGGCAAAATGATCCGCCCTTTCGACGTCAAATAAGCCCGATCAGAACTCACCCCGCCGTAGCCCTCGTAAGGCAACCGCACCGGCTCGCTCCAGGTCTTGCCGTTGTCGAGCGAACGCTTCATCCACGTCCCACAGTCGCTCAACGCTTTATGCTTCACCATGAAAAAGCAAAGCAACTCTCGCTCGTCTAGCCGTAAAAGCGACGGCGACATGACATTAGCCTTGCCGATGTTCGGCTGAAACAATTTAATTTTATCTTGCGGCGTCCAGGTCAGCCCCCCGTCGTATGAATCGACACGGAGAATATCGCCGGGCGTGTCGTCGTGACCGCCGAACCCCAGGGCCGTCACCAGCATCATTAAATGCTGTTTGCCGTCGAGCGAGATGGTCGAGCCTTCCGACCAACGATATACGCCTTTCTTGGCCGCATCGTGTGGAAATAGCACTTTGTCGATGATCTTCTCCGTGGCCGATGCGTGTAGAGCAAACAGCACTACAAACAGTAACGACAAGATAGCTGTAGTAGCTGGGGTTTTGCGATTTGAACTCTGCTCGATTCTCATCTCTCGATACCTCGCTTTACGTATTGCCTGGTCTACCTGGAGAAATGGCCGCCCTGCTTACAGCAGGAAAATACAGCAAATTATCCCCGCCCCTAGTATGCCCCTGAATATACCAGGATATATTTTTGAGTCAACAATAATATTAGAGAGTCGCGAAAAGTATTAGGATTTGCAAAAAATAGGCAACATCCTCTGATTTTGCCACACTGAAGGTGCTTTTAGATTCGCCGTTAGTGGGTCTGTTTGCAAGAAAGCCGCTGGTTAAACGAGACTATTAACGATTTTGCGAATTTTTCCGATTTCTTAGCTCCAAATCTATCCATCGTTGTGTGTTTAATAGTGTAGTCTCGGCGCGGTGCCGATTCTGCGGTGCCGATTCTGCTGCAAATCAAGCGCAGCCGGCGGTAAGAAGCATAGGGATTTTTTGCGATGAAATCTGACGGGTTCTCTGAAGCGTTTGTTTGCCTTTTCGCTTTGAACCAGCGTCGCGTCTATTCATACATTCTGACCTTGCTGCCCAATCGTGCCGACGCTGATGACGTCTTGCAGGAAACCAGCATGGTCTTGTGGCGAAAGTTCGAAGAATTTGACCAAAGCAGCAACTTCACCGCCTGGGCGTGCCGCATCGCCTACTTCGAGGTACTGCGTTTTCGTCGCCGCAAGAAGCCGCAGGAGTTGGCGTTTTCTTCATCGGTTGTTGAACTCTTGGCCACCGAAACGGCCTCGCGCAGCGACGAGTTGGAGACTCGCTATCAGGCCCTTTCCAACTGCGTGAAAAAACTACGCCCCGGCGATCAGGAATTGGTTGCCCTTCGTTATCGCGAGCAAGCCACGATCCGCAACATCGCCGCAGAAATCGGGCGGCCCATCGAGGGACTCTATAAGACATACCAGAGGATCAGGCGTTCGCTTGTAGATTGCGTCGACCGAGCCTTGGCGAGGGAGTGCCGCTAATGTCCAAGCGATCCGTTGAATTCGCCGAGTTGCAGGAACTGCTTAGCAATCTCTGCGACGACCGACTCGACGAGCGTTGTGCTGCTCGACTGAACGAGTTACTGGAAAACGACCCGCAGGCTCGTGCCTTTTCCGTAGATTACCTTCACGCCGAGGCAAGCCTTCATTGGGACTGCGTCGATATCGAAGCAGCCCTGACCGCGGGTATGCAAGATGACAAACATCTTCTCGATCAGGATTCCGTCGGCAGTGACTGTGCATCGCCAACATCACCATTGCTAGGCTTTTTGGGCCAAGGCATTGGTTATGTCGGAACGTTCATGAACCGCCCCACCCCGTTCTGGATGTTGATTTCAGCGATTGTGCTGATTCCGCTTGCCAGCCTCTTCACGGTTGTGATTGTATCCAGCATCAAATACGACCGCATGGTTGCTGCCCAAAACGTGTCGGTACAGAGGGATTTGCGCTCGTCCCAAGCGGCTACCTCCAAAGCCCCCAAAACCACCGATGGCCGGCAAAAACCCTTTGCCGCGGCCAAATCGATTGCCTTCCTGGAACGTCAATCGGACGATGCACGGTGGGCAAGCTCCGAAAACGCGGCCATCATGGGAATCGGTTTGCAAAGCGGGCACCAGCTTCAACTCACCCACGGACTGGCCGAAATTGCCTTCGAGAGCGGGGCCAAGGTAATTCTGCAAGCCCCTATAACCCTCTTTCTCGATGAACAAAACGCTTGTTCGTTGGAGTTCGGTAAGCTTAGCGCCTATGTCCCCCCCGAGGCCACAGGTTTTCGCGTGCAGTCCGACGAGGTAACCGTGATCGATCTGGGCACCGAGTTCGGCATGCAAGTCTCGGGAGAGTCGGACGCCGAGGTCCACGTCTTCACCGGCGTGGTCGAGGCGGCCTTGACCGTTCATGACGACGATCCATTGATCCCCGCGGTTGAATCCAAGCCCTTGCGGTTGGAAAAAAACGTGGCCTTGCGAATTGACCCCCTCACGGTCACGGTTTCTAACCAGCCGCCCGATCCGCAACAGTTTGTGCGAAAAATGCCCCGTAGCGGAGTCACAGATCGACCGCTGATCCGCAACGCAAGTTTCGAGTTCCCGCCCATCGATTCCAGCGAAGAGTCCAGAAACTACTTCAAGCCGGAGTATGGAAATGCCTGGAATCTGCCTATTGCCGGGTGGGAAAAGATGATCGTCGATGGCGTGCCAATACAGCCCGCAGGGTATCAGTTGTCACCCTACATATCTCCAGAGGGTGATCTCTATGACGTCGGCCCTGGAGCAACCGACGGAAAACAGGTGGCTGTTCTCTCATTGCGCAAAGAAGGTTCCGTCGATGGAATGGTTCTCGAGAACTGGATCTTCCAATCACTCGGCGAAATTGTAGCAAGTGATGTTGGCAAAACCATCGAGCTTAAGGCGGATGTCGCCGCCCGCGAAGGACAGCATGAGAATTTGGGCGACGGGGCAAAAGCTACGCTCTGCTTCGCGACGGACGTTACCACAAAAAATCCCGGAACAGTTATAGGCCATGCGGGAGTCAACCAACAAGTTCTTTGCGCCGACGGAGCACAACCCCTGACCGCTACGCTAACCGTCGACAAGAAAATGGTTGGAGAAAAACTCTTCATCAGACTCTCGCTCGCCAACGACGCCCCTAAGTCCGGCAGCGAACAGTACCACTTCGACAATGTCCGCTGCCGCGTGCTTGAGTAATATTCCGCACCGGTCGCAAGCGGCCGGGCAAAACTGCACTACAGATAAAGATTATCAATGATGAAAAACACGACTTATCGCAAGAGAAACGCTTTTACGCTGGTAGAACTGCTGGTGGTGATTGCGATTATCGGAATCCTGATCGCGTTGTTGTTGCCGGCCGTGCAAGCTGCCCGCGAAGCAGCCCGTCGGGCCCAATGCATCAACAATCTCAAGCAAATCGCCCTGGCGTCTTTACAGATCGAGGGCTCGTACGGCCATTTCCCCACCGGCGGCTGGGGCTGGCGTTGGATTGGCGAGCCGGAACGCGCTTACGGAAAAGACCAGCCCGGAGGCTGGGGGTTCTGTGTGCTGCCGTATATCGAGCAGAATGATCTGTTCAAAATGGGCGAGAATCTTGACGGCAACGACAGGAAACTGGCCATGGAGGCGAGAATTGCCATCCCCGTGAACTCCTTTATCTGTCCCAGCCGCCGCTCGGCAATTCCCTACCCGGACAAACGCGTAAACAACCCTTATCACACCGGAAACATCCCACACATCTACTACGACGGCGTCTCGGCACGTTCCGACTACGCAGCCTGCGCCGGCAGCAAGTATCTAGGTTTCTTCAACGGCGCAACCCCCGCCACAATTTCGCAATCCGAGTGGGGCGGTTTCGTATGGCCCGACGTTGCCGGCGCGAACTCCAACGGAATTTCGTTTTATCGAAGTGAGGTTCGGATAAGCGAAATTTCAGACGGCACATCCAGTACGCTGCTGGTTGCCGAAAAATACATAGCTCCCGAAGGCTACACCACGGGCAGCGACAGTGGCGATAACGAGAATATGTACGTCGGTTGGAACAACGACAATTTTAGACTAACAGACCCGGATTTCGGTGGTCCTTTCCAAGACCGAGATGGTTTTGCAGCCAGCATTTCCTTCGGCAGCGCCCATTCGGGCGGCATCAACGCATCGTTTTGCGATGGTTCGGTTCGCGGCCTGTCCTACGAAATCGACCCGGTGGTCTTCATGAACCTCGGAAGCCGCAACGACGGGCAGGTCATCGACTCCAGCATGTTGGAATAAGAATAACCCGAGGCCCAAACGCACAAAATCGGAACAGCGAAGAGGCGGAAGAGCGAAGAACGCCTGTAACTGATCAATAATTACACCCCTGTTCAGGAGAACGACCCATGAAAAACACCCCAGTTATTCGCCCCGCCATTATGGCGGCAATTGTTGCGTTATCTTTTGCCGGCCCGCTACGGGCGCAAACGCCCACGCTGCTGCACAATTTCAAGTTCGACGGAAACTATACCAGTGAGGTCTCGTCGCTGGTAGCCAATCCGCTCTGGTCATCGACCCCAGCCGGAACGGGCGATGGCATTAGCGGCGGAGCGGCCTATTTCAACGGCGTAGACAGCATCCTCCTGCTCGAAGGCAACGCCGCACTGCCGGCCGGCGCGATTACGTTCTCCTTCTGGGAAAAAGCCGAGGCACCCGCCGGCGGCGGCGTTCAACAAGGATATTATGTCTGTGACGCGGCCGGCAACCCGCTGGATAATCTCTACCTGCGCCGCTGGCCGCAAACCAACCCCGAAGACCCCGAAGGCGATCAGATTTCCACCCCCAACGGTAAAATCGCCAATAACAAATTCTCGGAATTTGTAACCCCGGCGGTCTCAACCGACGCCTGGCATCAACACACGATCACCTACACCGCCTCGGGCCAGGGCTCCTGGTACATCGACGGCCAGTTTGCCACGCTAACCGGCCCGGGAACCCCCTTTGCCGGACTTTCAACGGTCAAGGAAGTAGAGCCCGGGGCGTACACCTACGAAGGCCTGACCATCGGCAACCGCATGGACTCACAACGTCCTTACCAGGGCTACATGGACGAATGGCAAATCTACCAAGGCAGCGCCCACGGCGGCATGGCCGAATACTTATACGACAATCCCGGCGCCACGCTCGATACTTTCAATGCCTCCGCCTATCCCGATCCGGGTTTGCCTGGCGGTCCCGGTACCAGACCGGTTGGCGCAGCCATTCGACGCTGGAAATTCGACGGTGACCTCAACGAAACCGGTGGCACGGCCCACGGGACCGCGCTGGGAGATGCCGTTGTGGGAACGAACAACGGAGCTTACGCCGGCAGTGGAGCCGTCGCTTTCGACGGTGTCGACGACGCCGTTTCCATAAGTTCGGAAATCCTGCCGCCCGGAAGCTTCAGTCTCTCGCTCTGGACGAAGGATGCCCAGGATACCCAGGGATACCTCTTCTGCGATTCCGCCAACGTCACCAATCTGCTCTACCGACGCTTCAACGAAGATTACAGTATCTGGTTGAACGAAAGTTCGCCGACGAATTTCGGCGATCCGCAAACGGGCGAGCCGGCCACTTTCGACCAGTGGCACCAGATCACCATGGCGGTCGACAACGAGTGGGGCATGACTCATGTATACGTCGACGGCAAACTAGCAAAATCGGTAGACTACGGCTACGGCTGGGATGGATTCGGCGGCCTCCTAAGCGAATTCTTCCTCGGCAACCGGGCCGATATGGGACGCGACTACGCCGGCCTCATCGATGACTTGCAGATCTACAACT
>CAZISU010000018.1:0-16419 GCA_964541935.1 uncultured Planctomycetaceae bacterium
CCGAATGGGGCTTCCGCGCGGCCGACGCCGGTCTGCCCAATACCTGGCCGCCCATCTACCCTACCCTGCCCACGCAAACCGATCGCGCCGACGCCTACCAGAAACAATTTCGCAAGATGCTCGCCCAGTCCTGGTTCGTCGGTCAACATTGGTTCCTCTACGCCGATCAGCCGGCCGAGGGACGTTTCGACGGCGAGAACAACAATTTCGGGCTCGTCAGCGAAAAGGATAAACCCTACGAAGAGCTGACAAAACGTTCGGCCGAAATGGTCGACGAAATCTACGATCGCTTGCCGTGAGTGATGGTCCTGTAGCGTAGGATCTAGTTCTTTGAGTCTAACGGCAAATAAACCAGCGACATCTGCATGGGATAGCTGCAAGTGCATCCCGAACTGGCCTCGGGGATCATCACCACCCCGCCGGCCGGGATGATGTTGATGAAGCAGCCGGGCCGGGTCACGCTGTTGATCCGTGACGGTCCGCCGCCGGGACGCAGGTCGAACATCCAAGGGTTGTGCCCGCGCCAAAACATGCACTGGTTCGATGCCGAGATGTTTCCGCAGCCGTGTCCACGGCGGTCGAATTTCCAGCCCTTGAGCTGTTCGCCCGTATCGAGACGATAGGCATACGGCCAGGCATAGGCGATGCCGCCGACCAACGTCGGATGGCGGTTATATTCTCCATGCCCTCCGTCGACACGGAGTTCCGAGTTGTGGTCGTGCTTCCATCGCGGTTTGCCGTCTACGGCATCGAAGGCCTGGTAATAGTACTGGATGTTTTTATCGCGTTTGGTGGTGTTGAGTTTCGAGCCGCTTAGCAGCAGCGTTCCGTCTGAATAATTCAAAAAGACCGGCTGTTCGTAGTTGCTCATATCGATCTTATGCTTGTAGCGGACCTTGCCGGAATCGAAGTCGAGAGCCACCAGATTTTGCTCGCCTTGCCGGACCACGTCTCGCATTTTCAGCCGGCCGGCTTTTTCACTGGCGGAATTCGGAACGGTTGTTTCCACGAAATACAGAACATTGCCGCCGACGGTAAACGTGTTGTCTATAATCCGCAAGCAAGCTTTGGCGTTGTCGGTTTTGTTCGATGCGGTGTTGTTGGAATCGTCGCTTCCTGCCGGTGCATAAGACCAGCGGCGGGAGCCGTTGACGCGATCGAGTGCGAAAGCCCCGTTGCTAAACGCCGGCTTCATGTTCGGGTGCCAGAGGGATTGAGTGACTTCGTTGCTTGTTTTGGTAATTGTATGGTAGCCAGTGTCTTTCGTGCGAGTGCTTCCCAGTAGAAGGTCGCCGCTGTGGGCGAGGTAGCCCCACTCTCGCGGCGATTTGTCTTTGTTCGTCGCGGCAGCATGCGGCAGCTTAGCCAAAATATCTCGCTTGCCGTCGCGCACGGCGAAGCGGTGGCATTTGTCCTCAGCGATCAGGTAGAGATAATTGTCGTCGACTGTAATGTTGCAAGGATCGAGGAAAACACCCACCCGCAACGAGTTGGGTGTATCGGCTTCCCATAGAATCGTGCCGTTATATGCATCGACGGCAAAAAGTGTATTGCGGCCCGGAATGAAGAGTCGGCCGTTTTTGTACAGCGGCGGTGAGTTGCGGAAGTGGCGGTCTACCATGCGGTTTGGGCCCGGGCGGCCGAACCATAGCACCTGCAAGTCGGAGCCCACGAGATTGTCGCCGCTGCAAGCCGTATTGGCAACGTTGCCCCAGGTATGCGTCCACTCACCGCTGCCGGGTAAGGCCCCACGCTTGCAAGTGGCTTGTAGAGTGTTGCCGCTACGCGTAACTTGCCAGCGTTGGAAGTGATCCTTGCCCCATGCTTCCAGGGATTTTAGTGCGGGTGACGGCGAGGCGGATTTAGGATCGGAAAGTGTTGCAATAAATCTGCCACCGCAGGGTCGCAACACACGAGCGATTTCGGACGCTGAGGGCGGCAATGTGTTGCCGTTGAGCAAGTGGTTGGAAACGATCAGGTTGGCGAAATAGTTGGGCAGCGGCAATTTGTCGAGTGGAGCATGAATAACAGCTACGCGAACGCCCAGATACCCGGCCCGGTCGAGGCGGCGTCGGGCTGCGGCCACCTTTTTAGCGTCGGGCTCGACACAAACCACGTTCAGACGACTGCCCTCGGCTAGCTCGTAAGCGAAGCGGCCATCGCCACAACCAAGCAGCAGGCAATAGCCCTGATCTGCGCCGCTTTGGCGAAGGGTTTCAGCAGCAGCATTAACGATTGGTATCGCGGCGGCACCAATTTCGAAGGGTGTTTTTGGCAAGGGACTGCCGAGAGTGAGCTTTTTCTGGGTGACTTGCGCCTTGGAAAAACAGTGGATCGCGCCACTGTCGGTGGCAGCCAGCAGGCTCCCATTGGCAATGGCCAAACCGTGCAGCGTGCCGTCGACGGGCGATTGCCACAGTTGCTTGCCGGTTTTTGTATCGACGGCAATGATTTTATTTTTCCCGCCCAGGAATAACATTTCGCCACTTTTGATCATGGCGTGCGGACAATCGCAGTCGGTTTTCCACAGTGTACATTTTTTCTGAGCCACGGATATTTCCGCCAACTGCGTTTTTGCCGCTTTGATTTTTTCATAGATCGGCTTTGCGGTAACCGTATCGGATTTGACTTTTTTGTACTGTTTTTCGAGATTCTCCAACTGTTTTGCAATCGCGTTGCGTCGGCGGGCCAGTTTTAGATAGGTCGTGCGGTCGAAGGCGCTAAGCTCGTCTTCCGAGAGCATATAGGCGATGCTTCCGTCGACGATCATCGACAGCCCATTGAACGAGGCGATCGACTCCGCCGAGTTCTTGTCGACAGCTTCGATCGCTTTCTTTCTTTCGCCTGGGCCGCTGACCACGATATCGTCGACCACCACGGAGAAAGTGCCACCGCTACCGGGCAATTTCCCCATGCTTTTGCCATTGGCACGGTCGAAAATGGCTGGAGTGGTTCGGCCCGTGGGTATATAGAGCCTTTTATCCGAGGCCGCCATATAGCCTTGTGTTGAAACTTCGATCGGCTTGTTCCATTTGGGCGTTCCAGTAATTGCGTCGAATGCGGCCATGAAAACGCCCTCGCGCGGGAAGAGCCCGGCCGAGGCATAGGCGATGCCGTCGAGAACAACAACCGAAGATCGCACCGGCCAGGCCGAAATCATACGCCCGTTGCCAGGCAAAAGACGCCGCTGGGCGTGGACCGCTTGACGCCATAAAAGCTTGCCGTCGTCGACCGAAAGGCAATAAACATAGCCGTCGTCCGAGCCGACGTAGAGTTTGCCGTCTGCGACCGTGGGTGCCAAGCGGACGGGCCCGCCGGTTATAAACGTCCAGCGAATCGCGCCGCTGGCCGCGTCCAGGGCGTAGACCTTGTCGTCGGCCGAGGATCCGAAGAAAACCGTATCGCCGGCAACCACCGGCTCATACGTGCGGTCGTATGCAACCACCGCGCGGATGTCACGTATTCTGCGAGCCACATCTTCATTTGCCGGGGCGGGCCAGGCGGGGCGTGGAGCGTGTGCTGATTGAAAAGTCCACTGGCGAAAAAGCGGTGCACTCAACGATTCCTTGGCAATGCCGCTACGATGAACGTCGCCACGATAGGTGGGCCAATCGGCTGCCAAAAAGAGAGGAACTAGCGACAATGTTAGCAATACTAAGCGTTGCATTTTCAGTACCTGTATCAGCTGCGTGCGAATTATGGGTGAAGATATGACCGGTTTGAATGAAAGGCAAAATAATGGACAAAGAGTCCATCTTAGCGATCCCCGTCTCCTCGGGCAAGAGTTGGCGTAAAAGCAGCAGTTCTCCGGTAGTTTTGTGCGATGCGTTTGAAACCAAGCATCCGTTTTGGTATCCTGACGAAATACACCCCTCCTTTGCATAAGTGCCTCCCACAAGAACGATTGCCGAGCCCATGAAAACAAAGCTCACACAAAGCTTCGTAGCGTGCTTTCTCATTATGGCTATCGCTGAGCCAATATGGGGGCAAGCACCCGTGCAAGACGAGAAACACGGGGCCAGGCTTATGGTGTTGGCCGACAGGGCCGACGAGTTACCCTGTCTGACCAAACGATTGGCCGACGAAGACTATCGCGTGCGGCGTTTAGCACAGCACGATTTATCTGAATCGCTTGACGGTTACGCGGCGGTGATCGTTTACGTCCACAAGCCGCTGTTGCCGCCGGTCGAGACCGCGTTGATCGAATACGCGCGTGACGGAGGACGACTCGTGGTTTTGCACCACGCGATAGCCTCGGCCAAAATTGCCAATCCCAAGTGGCTGGAGTTCCTAGGCGTTTCCATGGCGCCCCGGAATGCAGAGAGCTACCCATGGACAGTTTCCGCGGGCGTAACCTTCACGATGGTTAATCTGGCTCCGCAGCATTACATCACCACGCACGGCGTATCGTACGACCAGACCGTCGACTACCGCTCGCCCGATCGCGAGGAATTGCGCGGCCGCTTTGCGGCGTTCGCGTTGCAAAATACGGAAATCTTCCACAATCAGCAAACACCGACGGCAAGAGTAAAACAATCCTCTTTGGTTACTGTAACCAAAAGCCTACTGACGCCGCCATTAAAGGTAAAACGCCAACTATGGAAGATACGGCTGGCTGGTACAAACGCTCTGGCAAGGGCTTGACATTCTATCTACAAGCGGGCCACGTCGAAAGCGATTTTCGTAATGTGAATTTTATGCAAATTCTACTGAACTGTCTGACTTGGTCTGACAATCACAGCAAAACACATCCACAATGAACCAATCGGAGATTGCACTCATGCGTTTAATTATTGCCTCGCTATCGCTGTTACTGCTAGCTGCTGCCGGAGCGTTTGCCGAAGAAGCCACGTTGTGGATCGGCACGACAACGCCATCGGGAGGAGAAAGCAAGGGGATATATCGTGCCACGCTCGATACCGAAAGCGGCAAGCTTTCCAAGCCCCAGTTGGCAGCCGAGATTGCATCGCCGGGATTCGTTGTGTTGCACCCAAACGGCAAACTGCTCTATGCGGTGTGTGGCTTGCCGGACGGTAAGGGCCCCGGCGTGGCGGCCTTCGAAATTTCCCAGGACGACAAGTCTCCGCGTCTGCTCAATACCCAACCTATCGGCGACGGCGGTGCGGCCCATCTGGCGGTCGATGCCACGGGCAGTTGTTTGTTTACCGCGCAGTATGGTGGCGGGTCGGTGGCCGTTTTTCCGCTGGCGGACGACGGTGCCATACAACCACGTTCGGCACTGGTCGAACACCAGGGATCTGGTCCCAATAAGGCCAGGCAAAAGAAGCCGCATCCACATTGGGTTGGAGTCGATCCCACGAACCGCTTCCTCTTCGTTCCCGACCTGGGTATCGATCGGGTTGAGATCTACCGCATGGATCTGAAAAAAGGCCAAATCCAGCGCCACGGCAGCGGCATCTGCCCGCCCGGCGGCGGACCACGACACATGAAGTTCGCGCCAAACGGCCGCTTCGCCTACGTCCTGAACGAACTGCAACTCGCTGTCACCGTCTTTGAATATGACGCCCAGGCGGGCAGCTTACGGGCCATGCAAACTATCTCGACGTTGCCCGAGAAAATGCGCGAGGTGCCCTGTAGTGCGTCGGAGATACGCGTTCATCCCAACGGCCGGTTTGTCTATGCGGCCAACCGCGGCCACGATAGCATTGCCGTTTTTAGCGTTGATCAGGACAGCGTTGCTTCGAACGGCGGAAAACTTACATTTGTCGAACGCGAGGCCGTACGCGGGAGCTGGCCGCGGAACTTCAACCTGGACCCCACGGGCAAATGGCTGCTGGCGGCCGGTCGCAACTCGAACACAATCTCGGTATTTCGCATCGACCCGCAGACCGGCGGATTGATCTACAGTGGCAATACAGTCAACTGCCCCACGCCGATTTGTATTACTTTTTAGGGACGGGTTCAAGCACGACTTCCGCTTGCGTGGGAGCTGCCGTTACGGCACAACCTACTGCCCGTTCAAGCGACGCGATTGCTTGTTCGCGTTTCGCGGTGCGCTGGTGGTATTCGATGCGGAATTCGAGCAGGCTGCGATAGTTGTCAATAAGTTGCTGGAAGTCCTGGCGGCCGGTACGATACGACTCCATCGCCAGTTCTAAAGTTTGCCGTGCCTGGGGAAGGATTTCGGTGTCGAGCACGGCAAGGATCTGCTGCTGTTGTTGGAATTGGGCGTAAAGCGACTGTATCTCGGTGTTGATCGTATCGCGGGTGGCCACGTATTGGTAGCGGCTCTGTGATGTTTTGCAACGCGCCTGGCGAACGGCCGCATCGAGGCGACGGCGGTAGATGGGCAAATTCATGCCGATTCCAAGCGAAGACGCGTCGCGGCCGTCGGCCACCGGGCTGATGCCCTGCGACCCGATTCCATACCAGTTGAAACCGACGGTTACATCGGGCCAATAATCCTTGCCGGCCAGCGCGATGGAAGAGTTGTCGCGGGCGACTCGATGGCGGGCCGCATCGAGCCGCGGTTGGCAAGACTCGGCTAGTTCGACTAGAATCCGGGCCGTTTCAACAGCTCGGGTCCGCTGCAATTCTGATACAGCCACGAAGGGCGTATCGGGCGGGAGGTGCAAAACCCCGGCCAGACGTGCCTGCACTTCCACCTTGAGTTGTTCCAGGCGTATCAGCGTGGTCTTCAACTTGGCAAGTTCCACGCGAGCTTGCAGCACGTTCTCCATGCCGGCGCCGGGCACGTGGGTTTCATATTTGGCTCTGGCAATTTCGATGAGGTCTTCGAGACGAGGCTGCAAGCGACGGGTTTCGTCGATGGCGCTCTGTACGAAGTAGAGGTCGAAGTAAGCTCGCTTGACCTGCTCGATGACCTTGAGTTCCTCGGCGACCGCTTGGGCGCACGCGGCACGCGCTTCCTGGCAGGCAACCTGGCCCCGCAGGTGCCTTTTTCCGAACCAGGGTAGTTTCTGTGAAAGGCTCAGGGCGATTTCCTGTGGTCCGGCGGCCGTCTGAATCTCTTCGGTGAAGACGGTCGTTATGAGGTTCGGGTCGGGCAGGGATACTGCCTGCGGAACTCGCGCGCCGAGCGACCAGGCCCGATAGCGAGCAGCCCGGATCTGGGGGTTGTTGGCCAGGGCGTATTGGATTAAACCCTCAACATGTACCGGTCCGGCAAAGCTGTTGGGATTGCCCTGTTGTTGCGGTTGCGGAAGATAGGAAACCTGCTTAACGAGCGGGTCTTGCGGTGGTTCTACCGGAGGTAGAGGCGAGGGTGTCTGCTTAGTATTTGCGGGGCATTGCGAAGCGAGAGGGGCCGTTATATTCCCCGCAGGCGTAGCCGGCTTAACCGTGGAACAGCCGATCGATGTTCCACAGCTTGCCATCGTTAACAGAATCAGCAACGCCGGACGCATATCCGACCCCCTGCGCTAAGCGCACATTTATCTCCCCAACACACACAACCCAACTTACCCATGTCTTCGGCATATTACGAACATGGACTTGTGTGCAAACTGTGAGTTGATAAAGCCGGATTTGCTATGTGCGAGCACACAGCCTACTTGAGTTTCTGCAGATACTTATCAGGATCTTTTTTAATGGTTTCTTCGCATCCCTTGCAGCAAAGGAAAACCTCGCGTCCTTTAATGGTGACTTTTATGGGGGTGCCCATCGACCCGAGCGGTTCGCCGCTGACAGGGCAGGTCTTTTGCTTCTCGGCAGCCGCACGATCTGCCGCAGAGAGTTTCGACAGCGCCTCTTCAATTTTGCTATCTTTCTCACCGGCATGGTCATGCTCGGCATGATCGTGATCGGCATGGTCGTGGGTATCGTGTTGTTTAGTGTCCGATCCTTGCTTGGCGGGCTTCGACGCGGGCGAATCGTCTTTGCCTCCACAGCCTCCTAGACTGACGGCAAATGCAAAAACGGCCAAAAATGATAGAAATACAGAAATACGTGACATGCTTACATCTCCTTTATTGAAAAACGGTAACAGAAAATACTTTACGGCTAAGCCTTCACGGCGGCCGCTTTGTTTCGGGCTTTCAATTTGATCTCCTGGATCAGACAATAGGTTACTGGAACAAAAAATAGAGTCATTAGTTCAATCGACATGCCGCCGAAAGACGGGATTGCCATGGGCACCATCACGTCGGCGCCGCGGCCGGTGCTGGTTAAGACTGGAATCAGGGCCAGGATGGTGGTGGCCGTGGTCATCAGGCAGGGACGAATTCTCCTCATGCCGGCCTCGACGGTAGCCTCGCGGATTTCCTGTTTATTTTTGATTGGACGTCGTCGGAATGACTGGTCGAGGTACGAGCCGACCATTACGCCGTCGTCGGTGGCAATGCCCAGCAGAGCGATAAAGCCTACCCATACGGCCACGCTAAGGTTGTAGGGACGCACCTGGAAGAGGCCACGCATTTCGACGCCGAACACGGAAAAGTCGAGGAACCAATCGGTCGAATACAACCACAGCATGATGAATCCGCCCGAGCAGGCGATGAACACGCCGGCGAAAATCAGCATTGTCGTCGCTACCGAACGGAACTGTAAGTAGAGAATGATAAACACCAGCAGCAACGCCAAGGGCACCACCATGGCCAGCGTCTTGGCCGAGCGGACCTGGTTCTGATAGCTGCCGATGAACGTCGGCTTGCTAGTTCCGGGCGGCAGCACTAATTCACCTTCATCGATTTTGCGGTCGAGATAATCTCGCGCCTGTTCGACCACGTCGACCTCGGCATAGCCCGGTTTTTTGTCGAAAATCACGTAGCCGACCATGCGTGTGTCTTCCGCCTTGATTACCTGCGGGCCACGGGTGTAGCTGATCTTGGCCAGTTCCTTAAGCGGTACTTGTGCCCCGCCAGAAACGGCCACGAGGATCTTGTCCAGCGACTCGATCGTGTCTCGCAACTCGCGCTGGTAGCGGACGCGGACCGGGTAACGCTCGCGGCCTTCGACGGTGGTGGTGATCTTGCGACCGCCGATGGCCGTTTCTATAACGTCTTGCACATCGCGAATATTCACGCCGTAGCGAGCAATGGCTGCGCGGTCGATGTCGATTTCCAGATAGGGCTTGCCCACAATACGGTCGGCAATTACGGCCGCGGGTTCAACGCTGGGCACTTCTTTAAGGAACTTTTCGACGGCAAAGCCCACCTGCTCGATCTCTTCGAGCTTGTCGCCGAGAATACGCACGGCCATGGGCGCGCGGACGCCCGTCTGTAGCATCACGATACGTGCCGCGATGGGCTGTAGCTTGGGAGCCGACGTTGTGCCGGGTATTTCGGCGGCCTCGATGATCAGATCCCAGATGTCGTCGGGATTGTTGACTCCTGGCCACGCTTCGCGGTCGGAGTTAAGCTGCGGATCGAGCGGGGGGCGCCAGAGTCGGAAGACCATGCCACGCGAGTCGGGTATCAGTTTTCCGTCTTCGTCACGGTTAAACTTTCCACGCACGGTATACGGTTTGCCGTCGGGCGCGGATACCGGCCGCCCGTCTTCGTCGCGAAAGAGGTCATTTTCATCTGGGGCGAAGGCAAACGTCTGGGGGCGTCCGTTCTCGCCGGTAAGGAACTCGTCGCGATAGTTGATGATTGTTTCGATCATAGAAATAGGCGCGGGGTCCAAGGGGCTCTCGACGCGCCCGATCTTGCCCACGGCCGATTCGACCTCGGGCAAGGCGCTGATGGCCATGTCCTGCTTGGAGAGCACGTCCATGGCTTCACCTATCGAGGCGTGCGGCATCATGGTGGGCATCAGCAGGTAGGAACCTTCGTCCAGGACGGGCATGAATTCCTTGCCCAGCCCGGGCAACTCGTGCCGAGCCCAGACCCAAAGCGGATTGCCGCGGATGGAATCCTGAGAGATTCCCATCACCGAGGCAGTGCGGGGTATGAAGCTGAACACGCGCTCGAACCCCAGCCAGATGCACATGCCGAGCGTTACGCTTAAGAGCGGCATAGTGTAGAACACTATCTTATGGGCCAGAAAGAACCGCAAGATGGGTTCGTAGAATCGCATGAACAAAAGAAACGTTCCCAACAGGCTGCCGATCATCGTGGCGACGAAAATCAGGTTACGAATAGTGCCTTTTTCCGGGCCAAGCGGCGCCCAATGTTCGGTGAGAACAACCAACACCAGCAAGAGGGCCACGACGTTCGCCACGACCGGCGCCCAGGCAGTGAAACGCGGCGGGATGTAGTCGCGCGTGGCCAGATAAACGGCCCAGAGGGCCACGGCGGCACCGATCAGTATCGTGCCGGCCCACCAGGCGACTGCAATGCCGGCGGCGAACAATACTCCCGAGAGCGCGTAACGTGCCCAGCGTCGGTCCAGCCGCACGGAGAAGAGGATATGGGCAATGGGAGGGATCAGCGTGAGGGCCACAATCACCGAGGCCAAGAGGGCGAAGGTTTTCGTAAAGGCCAGCGGCTTGAAAAGTTTGCCTTCGGCGCCGACCATGACGAAGACGGGCAGGAAGCTGACCACGGTGGTGAGAATGGCTGTCAGAACCGGGCGGCCCACCTCGCTGGTGGCCTTGAAAATCACCTCCAGCCGGCTATCGTCCGGCTTTGCTTCGTCGAGGTGTTTTAGAATGTTTTCGCAAAGTATAATCCCCATGTCGACCATGGTGCCGATGGCGATGGCGATGCCCGAGAGTGACATAATGTTCGAATCGACGCCAAAGACCTTCATGGCGATAAAAGCCATCATCACCGCCAGCGGCAGCAGCAGCGAGATCAATATGGAGCTACGCAGGTGCATGACCATGGCCAGGACCACAATGATAGTAACGAGAATCTCTTCGGTCAGTGCGTGTTGCAACGTACCCAGCGTCTCGTTGATAAGCTCCGTGCGGTCGTAGAAGGGTACGATTGTCACCTGCGAGACCCGCCCATCGGGCAACGTCTTTTTGGGCAAGCCCGGGGCCAGTTCCTTAATCTTTTGCTTGACGTTTTTAATAGCCGCCAGCGGATTTTCGCCGTAGCGAACGACTACCACGCCCCCCACGGCTTCGGCTCCGCCTTTATCGAGTGCCCCGCGACGCAAGGCCGGCCCTGTCGAAACATGTGCCACGTTGCGAATATAGACGGGCACGTTTTCGTTGGACTTGATAACCGTGTTTTCCAGGTCGGCCACGTTGCGGATGAAGCCCAGGCCGCGGATCATGTACTCGACGCGGTTGACCTCGATTGTTCTGGCGCCCACGTCGACGTTTGACTTGCGCACGGCGTTATAGATGTCGTGCAGCGTGACGTTATGGGCCCGCATGGCGTCGGGGTCGACGTCGATCTGATATTCACGCACAAAACCGCCCACCGAGGCCACCTCGCTGATGCCGTCGGCGGCTTGTAACGGATAGCGAACGTACCAGTCCTGGATGGTTCGCAGTTCGTCCAGATCCCAACCGCCCAGCGATTCACCCGTTTCCGGGTCGAGCCCTTCGAGCGTGTACCAAAAGATCTGGCCCAGGGCCGTCGCGTCTGGTCCCAGGGCCGGGGTCACGCCCTCGGGCAGTTCCTTTTGGGCCACGCTGAGCCGTTCCAGGATGCGAGAGCGGGCCCAGTAGAAGTCGATGTCTTCCTTGAAAACCACGTAGATGCTGGAAAAACCGAGAAACGAATAGCTGCGAATGCTCTTCACGCCCGGCACGCCCAAGAGGTTCACCGTCAGCGGATAGGTGATTTGGTCCTCCACGTCTTGCGGCGAACGGCCCATCCACGGGGTGAAAACGATCTGCTGGTTCTCGCCAATATCGGGAATGGCGTCGACCGGCACCGGATCGCGAGGGATCATGTCAATGTCGTAGTCGAAGGGCATGACCATCATGGCCCAACCGATTATGGCCGCCAGCACCAGCAGCACAATCAGCTTGTTTTCCAAACAAAAACGAATGACTGTATCAATGGCGTCAGCGATGGCATGGCGTTTTTCGTTGGCGTTCATGGGCGGGCCTCCTTTGTGGCCGCGTCACGTGGCTTGGAATCGAGCGGCGGAAAATCTCGCTGGATCTCGCCGCAACGCAGCATTTTGTGTCCGAAATAAGGGTTGGCGATGGTCTGGCCGGCTTGCAACCACGCGGCGCCCTTGTTCTTAAACGCCATGGGACAGAACGCGCGGTGCAGGGTCGCGTCTTGTGTGTGTCCGAAACGATCTGACACGTCGAGCATCGCGCCGGCAATGTGCTCGAACCGCTCACGCAGCTCGTCAATGCCGTCTTTTTGCCAATCGCCGACAAAAGCCCGCTGGAACTTATACTTGGCCGATTGCCAGGCATTCAGTTCCCTGTAATCAAGTTTTCCGGCCTGGGGCAACTCGATTGCCGCGGGCAATTCGGCGAAGGCCGCTTTGGCTTCTGCCTCGCGGTCGTCGGCCAGGGCTACTTGCAGTTTTAAGTATTTTTTGTACAAGGTGTCCAACTGGCGGCGGAATTCGTCAGGCACCGCCAGCTTTTCTCTCTTGTCTTGCGAATCATTAGTTTTACCGTCGGCTGCCGACGTAGAATCGTCGGGGCTCATCATGCTAGGTCGTGCTTGGATTTGCAACGAGCTATCGAGTTTGAAATTCCCCTTGGTCACGACAAGCTCGCCTTCCTCAAGCCCTTTGCGAACGACATACTGGTCGCCCGCCCTTTCGCCCAACAGCACCTCGCGGCCTTCGAACGTCGGCTTTTCGGTATCTGGTAGTCGAACATACACAACCGCCCGCTTGCCGGTTATCAGCGGCGCCGATGCCGGTATCACAAGCGGCGGCTTGGGCACCTCCTTCGGCACCGCGTAGCCAAGCTCTTCGGCCGGCACCAGATCCATGCCGCAAATGTCACACTTGCCGGGCGCGTCTTTGACAATCTCGGGATGCATGGGAGAGACCCACTTTCCGATCAGCGAAGTGTCGAAAACTACACCGTCGGCCGCCAGCCGGCTTCGCACCACCGCGCGGACAAACATGCCCGGCTTGAGTTTGCCGTCGGGGTTGGGCACGTTTACACGCACGCTTACGGTTCGTGTCTTGTCGTCGAGAATGGGATCGATAAAGGCGATGCGGCCCTTGAACGTCTCGCCCGGGAAGCTCTCGGTCGTAAACTCGACTTGCTGGCCGTAGCGCAACCACGGCAAGTCGGACTCGTAGGCTTGCAGATTCACCCAGACGGTGGACAAGTCGGCGATGGTGTAGATTTTTGAGCCGGTTTTAACGTAGGCGCCCTCGTTGGCCAGTTTCTCGATAACGATGCCGCCGATGGGCGAATAGATCGTCAGGTGGTCCGACGGCGTGCCGCGACGTTTGATTTCCTCGATCTGCTCGGGCAAAACGCCCAACAATCGCAGTTTTTCTTCACTGCTTTTAAGCATCGAGGCGGTCAACTCGCGGTCGAGGTTGCCAAGTCGATCTTGCGACTTAACGCTTTGCAACAGTTCTCGTTGTGCTACAATCAAGTCGGGGCTGTAGAGCGAAACCAGATGGTCGCCCTTGCGGACGGCAACGCCCGTGTAGTCGACGAAGAGCCGCTGCAAACGGCCTCCCACCCAGGCCGTGATATCAGCCACGCGGGTCTCGTCGTAGGCTACCTTGCCGACCATCCGTAATTCGACCGTGGCATATTCTCGGCGCACCGGCGTGGTTTGAATCTCGGCCAGCCCCACCGCTCGCTCGGAAAGTGTCAGTTGCCGTGGCTCGGCCTCATCGTCCGTGTCGGTTTTGAGTGGGATAAGATCCATGAAACAGATCGGACACTTGCCCGGCTTGGGCAACTTGATCTGCGGGTGCATCGAGCAGGTCCAGATGGCCGCTGCCTTTTCTGCCGCACCGCTTTCACGCGTGTCTTTCTCGGCCAAGCCGCCGGATCTCGGACCGGCCATCATGTAACCGAGCCAGCCGCCGACCAGCAAGATCAGCAGCCCGCAACCAAGCAAAACGGCCAGCTTACGGACGTTCCATTTTTTCTTATCTTTTTCAGCAACCGACAATGGTTTGCTCTGATTATCTTGTCGGTGGCCTGTATCATTCTTGTCTGCCATTACGTCACCTAACTCGCGCGAAAAAACGTGAAATCATGTGTGGGCATAACAAGCGGCGGAACATCAGAGAGGGCGTGTGGACGGTCACGCGCACACAATGGTCCGCTACCATGGTTATATACCACAACAGGGATCTATTGGCGCGGTGATTTAGAGCAGAAAATGTCCCAGAAGAATTGGGATAGCGCGTGAGGGATGTGACGATTGGCCGGGTGGTCCGGCACTACGAACTTCGGTCGAAGCTTGCTGGGGCGCCGGCTGGACACTATACGCATCTGGCATTATTTGCAGGCAAGATTCATAGGCTGCTATAGTGAATGCTACACCCGCAACGGGTACGGCGGCCAAAACCTGATCGCAGTTGCCGCACTGACAGGGATGTGGTCGTTGCGGCGCCCGACTCGACCCCTCAGCGGGACAATGAGAACAACACGATGGAGATTGACGAGCAGTAACCTCGGCAGCTTTGGCAGCGGAACATCCACAAGCGCACAGCAAGTGCGGCACGCCTGCCAATGCCAATACAACCGCCATCATGATGTAGATGATACTTTTCATCAATCCAGTTTTTACAAAAAATTTCTAATCACACGTTGCATTATACGCGGGCCTGTTCGTCCAGGCAAGTTATCGAGCTAGCGGAACAATACCCCATGCACATGGTATGTGCATGGATCGGGAACATCCAGGCGGTGGCCATGAAACATTACTTGCAAGCCGCAGATGACCACGTCGAGCAGGCAGCCGGCGGAAAAGACGCACTGCAAATTCTGGTGTAGTGTATGTCCGCGAAGAGTCACAATGAGCCGCAAAACCACCAAACGGGTGGTGTCGCCGAGGATGGGGAGAGTATCGCTAATGTATCTCCCCGCAATATGGTGCGGTAAGTCATTACTATGCAATGATTTACAACAAGTACGCCCGCGAGGATTCGAACCTCGAACCGACGGATTATGAGTCCGGCGCTCTAACCGTTGAGCTACGGGCGCAAAGCGTTACCCTGCAAGTGTTTACGCTGCTTTTACACCTCTTGTGGGTGTGTACGCTACACCCTTTGCAACACCTGCTGTATCGGATGCACTTTAGTAAAGGAACCCGCCCGAATGCAACGAGCGGGTTCACAACACTACCTAACACTTTACTCAAGAGGTAATGCTAATGTCTAATTCTACCGGCAAAAAGACTCGCCGTAAACCGGAAAAGCCCTACGAGGGTTTTCCGCTGTTTCCTCATGCGACCGGGCAGTGGGCGAAAAAGATCCGGGGCAAGCTTTTTTACTTCGGAGTTTGGGCCGATCCGGACGCCGCGTTAGAGCGATTGAATAAGGAATTGCCCTATCTGAAAGACGGGCGGGAACCTCCCGCCGTCGATATCTCAAACGGGTGTACCCTACACCTGTTATGCAACGCATTTCTAGCCGAAAAGGAAGGAAAGCATGAGGCGGGTGAGCTTTCGCCCCGGACCTACCGCGATTATTTCAAAACCTGCAAGGGCCTAATTGATTACTTCGGCAAAACTAGGCGGGTTGACGATCTTCGCCCGGATGACTTTCTGTCATATCGAGCTAAGTTGTCGAAACGGCTAGGGCCGGTAAGCCTAGGAAATGAGATCAACCGGGTTCGCATTGTCTTCCGCTATGCAAAAGAAAACGACCTCATCGAAAAGTCTGTCAGATTCGGTTCGGGCTTCAAACGTCCTAGTCAAAAGATACTACGCAAGTCTAAGAACGAGGGCGGGGTGAAACTGTATACGCGAGATGAGGTTTTGCAGATTCTTGACGCCGCCGATCCGGTTATGGAGGCTGTGTGTCTGCTGGGGTTGAATTGCGGCTTCGGAAACACGGACGTGGCGAGTTTGCCGCAAAAGGCTATCAATTTTGAAACTGGGTGGCTTGAATTTCCGTGAGTAAAAACGGCAATCAATCGGCGGGTTCCCCTCTGGACGGAGACCGTTACAGCAATTCAAGAGGCAATCTCAGTTCGACGGAAACCCGCGCGGGGCCTTGTTTTCCTTACTAGGCAGGGACGGCCCTGGGTCCGTATGCACTTAAAGGCAGATGGGGAGGATGAGAAGGACGGGGAGGATGAGAGGAAGTCTACTGTTCCGACCGTTGCCGTTGACGGAATCGTTCCTCTATTTCGAAAGATCCTTAAAAAACTCAAGATAAATGGACGACGGGGCATTGGGTTTTACACGTTCCGACATTGCTTCGAAACTATAGGCGGGGAATGCCGAGATCAGGTGGCCGTCGATGCAATTATGGGACACGCCGACGCTAGTATGGCAGCAAACTATCGGCACGGTATAAGTGATGATAGACTACGGGCCGTGGTCGATACTATACACGATTGGCTTTGGCCGGTTGTGCTATCTGAGGTGGCCTGGGTTGTCAAGGCGCCGAATTGGGTTATTTAAGGTGAATTCT
>CAZISU010000019.1:0-16399 GCA_964541935.1 uncultured Planctomycetaceae bacterium
GCAGACCAGATAGCTGCCGCCGACGGGCGAACGCATGCTGGCGAAAAGTCGCCCGCCCTGGACAGTCAGTGTGCTTGGCCACTGATCGACCGATGCCGCAGTATTCCCAGCTATCCCTAAGCCTTGCATTTGACGAGCCGCGCGGGCAACTCGGCCCGAACGAACGGCGCGACTGTCGGCCAGTTCGTCGCGAAAGATGGCATTTGACGACTGGCCCCAGGCGGGCTTGCCGGTGCGAAGGTCGAGACCTAAAATCTCGTGCGAAGTTGCCACGAAAACCAGATTGCCCACAACCGCCGGGTAGAAGCTGAGCGTGGCGGCCTGCGATTCTCGCTCGCGGAGCCGCACGCGCCAAGCCGGACCGGCCGGGTCGACGCTCGACGGGGCGGTCTTGTTACGCCATTGCGTGCCGGCAAATGTCGGCCAGTCGGAAGTCCTTCGCGGCAAGGGCCATTGGCTGCTTTGCGCCAGAAGTCGCTCCAGTTCCTGGGCATAGTTAGTTTCTCGACCGCCGAAACGTCCTCGCGCGTTGCCGTGCAGACGCTTGAACTCGATCAACTCGCCTTGGGCCCGCTGTTGCGAACCTTCGAGAATGGACGTGAGAACCAGCCTGGCCCGCACGGCGGCCGGGTCGATGTCGGTGTCGGGATAGGATAGCCAGGCGATGGTCGCATCGGGGTCTGAATCGGCATTGTCGCTTTGTGTTTTGCCAACGGGCAGAATCTTTTCCCAATAGCCACGCGCGGCGGCATAGTCGGCCTTTTCCAAGGCCATTTCGCCCAGCGCCAGAAGCGCGTCGTCGCCGAAGCGGCTGGCAAAGGCGCGACGCACGACCAGCAGAAGTTTGTCGCGATCGTGCCCGGCCACACCTTCTTTGTACCAGGACTGGGCCACCGCATCGATGCGGCTGCGGTAAAGGGCCAGTGCCTCCGACGGCAGCCCGGCCAGTTGCATCTGGCAGTAGTCGCGCACCGTAATGTAGCGCCAGGGAGTAACGGGCCAGAGCTTATTGCCAGAATTTTCCATCTGCCCACGTAATATCTCCACGGCTTCGTCGTATTGGCGGTCGGCCAGACAGGCATCTGCCCGCTCAAAGGCGGCCGCCACGCGATTATCGGCCTCGTCGATGTCGGGCTTGGCGTGGAGATCGGAGGGGGCGAAGAGGAGAAAAGAAAGAAGCATCACCGCGCAGACACAAAAACGCGGACTATTTGCCCCGGCTATCGCTTTGGCGAAAATTGTTCTTGCAACAAATTTCTTCATATGATCGTTTGTGGGCCATTTGTGGAAAGTAAGGTGCGTCCGCGACGCAGTGCATGCAAGCCCGTATTCGCTTGCGGAAGTTCTTTAAGGGCCGTGACTTGCGTAAACGCAAGGGTAGCCCAAATGCTTCTTTTCTTGGTTTCGGTGTTACCAGCTTCTCATAAGTGCTTCGAGTTCGCTTCCGCTCTATTATATCTCCGCTTCGTGCTAACTCAAAGCTCAGGATTTTTCGGTTCCGGCTGAGGCAATACACGCACTTAGTACAGTCACTTTCGATTGTGCTGCGCGGCGGACGCCCGTTATTTGACAAGCCCAGGGCGGTACACTACATTCAGTTTGATTAAATTTTAGGCTAATGTGTGCGAAAGAGAAACATGAAAGTACTGTCTATTATCGTCGCCTTAAACGCTATTTTGTGGATCGGGTTGTCTGGAGTCGTGCAAGGGGTCGATGCCGAAAAACGGGTAACCGCCACCAGGCCGGCCGTTTTGCCGGAGGCGACGGCCTCGGTCGATGCCCTCTGGAAGAACCCCGTTATCGGTGGTCGGCGACGGACTTCGTCCTTTGACACAAGCGGCGGAAACCGTGACTGTCTCACAATCGCACCCGGCCAGCGAGCCACGCTCTTGGATCACAGTGGCAGCCCGGGCAGTATCCGCCGCGTCTGGTTCACGATCACTTCGACCGAACCCGACTACCTGGAAGCCGTCAAGTTCCGCTTCACCTTCGACGGGCAGGTCACCGTTAACGATGTGCCGGTCGGAATGCTCACGGCCACCGGCCCCTGGCGCGTGAACGATCTTACTTCGCCCGTCATCAACACCATGCGGGCCCGCTATACCAACCGCGACAATCCGGGAACGGGCCGCGGCAGTTTCAACATCCTTTGGCCCATGCCCTTCGCCGAGAGTGTCAAGGTAGAAGTTCTTAACGGCAATAAGACGCAGATGTTGCTTCACTTCTATGTCGATTACCAACTGCACCCGACGGGCGAACGGCCGCTGTTGTTCCACGCCACTTACAATAAAGAAGTATTTACAACGCCCCGCAAGCACGATGCGCCTAACGATCCCAAGACGGAAGATTTTGTTTTTGCCAACATCGAAGGCAAAGAAGGCCGCTATGTGGGCACCGTGTTGTGTGTTGAATCGCACCCGTCACGAGAAGGCAAGTGGTACGAGGGTGACGACAGATTCATTATCGACGGTCAGCCCCAACCTGCCTTGCACGGCACGGGAACCGAAGACTATTTCGGTATGGCGTGGGGAGTGCATCGACCGTATCAGGGCCACGATCACGGTGTTACGCATTACGAGCGAAACATCACTAAAAAAGATCGCATGTTTGACGGCCGCTTTGTCGTCTATCGCTGGCATCTAACCGACCCCATCGACTTCCACAAAAGTCTCTTTGCCTCGATGGAAGCCGGCTTCGCAAACGAATGCAAACAGCATTTCGAAAGCACCGCGTTTTGGTACGGGCGGAACGTGCCGCGGGCAAAAAAGGACATAAGCAAGACACAGAGGTAACAAATCCGTCACATACTCCGTCTAAAATAGTCTTCATGAGTCCACGGGATTGGCCCGGGACATCTTGGAAGTTACTATAGTGGAAAAGGAGAGTGAGATGATGTACCGAATGATGTTGCTTGCAGGAGCAGTGCTGGCGTGCGCCGCGATGACTTCTGCCGCCAAGGCCGATTCCGTCTCGGAGTTGCTCGAAAAGGGTATCTACACAGAAGAAACGGTGGGCGATCTCGACAAAGCCATCTCGATCTACGAAGAGGTGGTAGCGAAGGCGGCGGCCGATAATCTTTTGGCTGCCCGAGCCCAGTTCAATATCGGCCAGTGTCTGACGAAAAAGGGGAAGAAAGCCGAGGCCACGGCCGCCTTTGAGAAGCTCATCAACGATTTTCCCGAAGCCAAGCAACTGGTGGCCAAGGCCCGCAAATTCGTGCCCGCCGGGCTGCCGCTGGGGCCCGTGCCGTGGGTCGATGGCGAGGTCTTGCAATTGAGGTTCCGCATGACAACGGGAATAGATGTGGGAACGATAATCTACACTTCCCAATCGGCTGAACTGGAAGGACGGAAGGCATGGCAGGTGGGGTCGCGCACGCTTGTGACCATCGCAAAGATGAACGGCTTTAGCCGCGTCTATGCCGACTGGAACACTTTCTTGCCCATCCGTGGAGTGTTCGAGAATTCACTGATGGGAAGTTGCACGGCCAAATACACCGGCAATCACGTGAACGTTTCGGTTACGGGACCAGACGGCAAGACGACAAAAAAAGAGTTTGATTTATCAAAAGTTGTCTACGATAACGAGCAGGCCTTCGACGTGATCCGTCGATTGCCGCTGGCGAAAGGCTACAAAACCACCTTATCGGTTCTGGGTATGTTCGGCGCCGGCAAGGTAGATATTCCCATCGAAGTACAAGGTAAGGAGATGGTGAAAGTGCCTGCCGGGGAGTTCGAGTGCTTCAAGATACATCTTGGGCTGGTAAACCAAACGTTCTGGTACGCCACAGATCCACATCGTTATCTCGTGAAGTTTCATGCCGGCGGGGTCGACGCCGAGTTGACCACAATTAGCAAAAACAAGTCTGGCGAGTTGCGACGTTACGAAAACAAGAAATTGGGACTCGCGCTCACGATGCCCAATGATTGGTATTATTATCAAGCTGAAAAACCGCTAAAAAAGAAGCACGAGGCAATGGTTACCCTGCTCGACCCACGGGCGATTGCAAAGTGCTACTTCTTCGTAGGCAAAACGGCGAATCTGAAGACCGAAAAAGACAATGTCCTTCGCACTTGGGCCGACGCCGGAATTGCCGAGGCGAGCAACATGAAGAAAGACCTCAAGGTCCGCGAAAATAGCTGGCAGGTGCGAAAGATTTCGGGCATGCCGGCGCTGAGTATGGTCGCCGATTACACCGACGGGAAAAATAAGATGGTCGAATACTTCACATATGTGGCAGCCAAATCGGCCGGACTGAAGTTGAAGTTCGGGATGTCGGCTCCAAAAGACCAATTCGACAAGCTCCGTAATCCGTTTGATACGATCGTCGACAGCCTTAAGGTGAAGCAACCGTGAGCGGAAGGCATCGCACAAAACAAAGCGGCACAGATTACGGCTCCGGGCTGTGGCCTGTGCTGCTTTCCTTGCTGGTGGTATTGGTTCCCACGGCCTGTGTGCTGTGGTTCCTTAACGAGGCCGTGCAGAACGAGCGGCTGGCCTCGCGGCATAAATTGTTGCAGGCCTATCGTGTGCAACTTCCTCTGCTGCGTGATCGACTCGACGCTTATTGGCAACAACAAAGCCAGGCCTTAGATGCGATGGCTGCCGAGTCTTCCGCCGCCGAGACCTTCGCCGCTTGCGTTGGTGGCGGGATTGCCGACAGCGTGGTGGTTTATGATGCTTCGGGGCGGCTGTCTTATCCCGCGCCGGCAGCCGTGCCGACAGTGCAACCCCACGAAGATGACGCTTGGGCCGAGGCCGGTCTGTTGGAGCATGTCCGCAACGAGCCGGCTGCGGCAGCTACTGCCTATGGGAAGATCGCCGAGACAACCGGCGACGATCGGTTGGCCGCCCGGGCACTGCAATCGCAAGCTCGATGCTTGGTGCGGACGGGGCGCGTGGCGGAAGCAATCCATGTGCTGGTTGATACGTTGGGCCAAGCCAAGTACGCACGAAGTCTCGACGCCCAAGGGCGTCTAGTCGCAGCCGATGCACAATTGCGCGCACTGGAGCTAATCGGCGACCATCAGCGTCGCGATTTTACGGAGACCGCCGACCGGCTTGCCAAGTGCCTGGGCAACTACAAAACACGGCTCTTACCGGCCGCTCAGCGACGGTTCCTTATGAAAGAATTCTCACGGCTCACAGCTCATACAAAGAAATTCCCAACGCTGGCGGCCGAAGAACTTGCCGTGGCTTATGTCGAATCACACCCACCTTCGGCCGATGTCGCGTTGCGACCCAGTGGATTGCCGGGAGCTTGGCATTTTGCGTCACCCGGCGGGAACATAGTAGGTCTCTTCAAAGAAGAGAACGTGTTAAAACGGACTGCGGCAGTGCTAAAGAACAAAGATTCGCCACAAGACGTGCAGATTGTCGTGTTGCCGCCCGATGCCGAAACGGATGGTGGTGTTGAACAACTCCTGTCCGTCGGCGCTACAATGCCTGGATGGCGTTTGGCTCTTTTATTTGGCGATAGCCAAGAGTCGCAAACGGCAATCAACCACCGCATTGCCACGAATACATGGATTGCTGTTCTGGTAATCACGGCCATGGCGATCGTGGCAGTATTTGTGGCTGCGGCTTTTCGGCGGCAAATGCGTTTGACGCGACTGAAGAACGATCTTCTGGCTACCGTATCGCACGAGCTGAAAACACCGCTGGCTTCGATACGTTTGATTGTGGATACGCTTTTAGACGCCGAGCAACTCGACACCCCCAAGGCCCGCGAATATTTGCAACTGGTTTCCAAAGAAAACACACGCTTGAGCCGCTTGATCGACAATTTCCTTTCCTTCTCGCGGATGGAACGCGGCAAGCTGGCCTTCGAGTTCGACGAGGTTTCCGCCGCCGAGATCGCCGACCGTGCGGTAGAGGTTATGTCCGAACGATTTCAGACTCCAGGCTGTTCTCTGGAGGTCCAGTTGGCAACAAACACACCCGTGCTTCGGGCCGATTCGGACGCACTGGTAACAGCGATACTCAATCTGCTTGACAATGCCTACAAGTACAGCGGCGACAGCAAACATGTCGTGCTGCGGACCTATGCGGAAAACGGCAATGTTTGCTTCGCGGTAAGCGATAATGGCAGCGGCCTTTCGTCGCGGGCTGCGAAAAACGTGTTCCGGTCGTTTTATCAAGTCGATCGACGATTGTCGCGCAACACTGGAGGCTGCGGCCTGGGGCTGAGTATCGTGCAGTTCATTGCAGAGGCCCACGGCGGCTCGATTAGCGTCGAGAGCCAACTCGGCGCGGGCAGCACGTTCACGTTGTCGATTCCTCAGATTCAAGTATAAGATTATCCAAGTAGCCCCCCATGCCAGAACAAACCATTCTGATCATTGAAGACGATGCGACCCTGTTGCTGGGATTGAAGGACAACTTCGAATCGCGCGGGTTCACTGTGCGTACCGCCTGCGATGGCAAAAAGGGATTGGAAGCTGCCCTCTCTGGTCCCTGCGATCTGGTGATTCTGGACATCATGCTCCCGAAACTAAACGGTTTCGAGGTCTGTCGACTGGTCCGTCTGCAAGGTCTCGAAATGCCGATCATTATGCTCACGGCCAAAGGTCAAGAGGAGGACATCGTTCGCGGCCTCGACTTGGGGGCCGACGACTATGTCACCAAACCGTTTAGTATTCATGAACTTCTGGCACGAGTGCGCGCCTTTCTTCGCCGCCAGCATGACACGACCCAGCAAAGCGTGCGATTCGGCGATTGCGAACTCGATCTTGCATCCCACAGATTGCTTAAGAAAGAAGTGGAAGTGCCCCTCACCACAAAGGAATATCGCTTGCTAGCTCACTTCCTCAAGCGACCCGGCCGGGCGCTGACTCGCAAAGAGATCCTCAATGCCGTCTGGGGCCGTTCGGTGATCGTCACCGCACGTAGCGTCGATCGCTGCGTAACTACGCTCCGCGCAAAGATTGAAACCGATCCACGCCAGCCAATGTACATTCAGACCATCCGTGATATCGGCTACCGTTTTGAGCCGGCTGATTTTGATGGCGACGCTGCCAAAGCGGAACTTGGCGGTAAAGTTTAGGGAAAGTTTTTTGTTTAGCGTTTGATCGCATTGATCTACCCCGTCTTCGAACGTCCGTGGGCAAGTTCACGCCTACTCCTCCCCCCATCTCGGTCCCCCCGGGGCAAACCGCTGCCGATCTGCTACAATGTGCGGCTTGTTCGCAACACTAGCGCGGTCGGCCCCGCATGTCGAGAATTGCCCATGAAACAGTTGAATACGGTTGCCATTGTCGGAGTTGGCTTGATCGGTGGTTCGATTGGGATGGCATTGCGCGAGCTGGAACTGGCCCAACGCGTGATTGGCATAGGCCACCGGCAGGAGAGCCTACGGACCGCCCGCAGGGTGGGTGCAGTCAATAATACAACGGTTGATTTGGCAAAGGGGGTGGCTGAGGCAGACTTGGTAATTGTCTGCACTCCGGTCGGGCAGGTTGTTGATGATATTCGCCGCGTGGCCGAAAATTGCCCCCAGGGCACTCTGATTACCGACGCCGGAAGCACCAAGGCAACCATCGTCGAGGCCTTTAGCTGTGACGATAATATACCCTCGAATGCGTCGGCCCTTCCGCGTGGCTGTCGTTTTTTAGGCAGTCATCCGCTGACAGGCGGCGAAAAAATCGGACCTTCCCATGCGTCGGCCGACCTGTTCGAGGGCCGCGTTACGGTGGTAACGCCCACTAAGAGCACGCTGGCCGAGGACTTCGACTTTTTGGAAAATTTTTGGACGGCCCTGGGCTCGATGGTCGTAAAAATGACGGCCGCCGAACACGATCGGGCCGTCGCCATGACCAGCCATCTGCCGCACGCCGTGGCCGCGGTCCTAGCCTGTAGCGTGCCCGAGGAATTCTTTCGCCTTATCAGCTCGGGGTTTCTCGACACCACTCGTGTCGCCTCCGGCGGCACGGAAATTTGGAAGCAGATTTTCGCCCTCAATCGGGACAATATCCTCACGGCCTTGGAACATTTTGGCCGCAACCTTGCTTCATTGGAAACGGCCATTCGCAACGGCGACGAGGCCATGATCGAACGCATTCTCACTTTAGCCAAGAATAATCGCGATGCTCTGGGAAGTTGACATATATCCGGGTGAAGGCCGCGCCAACCCGGCCGCGGAAGACGTTAAACACGAGGCGGCCGACCTGGGCCTGATCGATGGCGCTGCCGCTGATCTAACCGTGGTGGCCGGACGCGGCTTCCTGCTGCAAGGCTCCCTGGAGCGCGAACAGGTCGAACGCATAGCAGCCGAACTGCTGGCCGACGGCATCGTCGAACAGACCGTCATCGGTCGCGTGGGCGACGCCAACTTGCAGCAGCCGCCGCATACCTGCGAGCGTCTGATACACGTGCTACCCAAGCCGGGTGTGACCGATACGGTCGCCGAAAACGCCATGACGGCCATCGCCGATTTCGGCATCCAAGTCGAAGCCGTCCGTACGTTCAAGAAATATTGGGTCGGACGTCTCACTGACAACGCGGTCGAAATGCTCTCAGTCAAGGTCTTGGCCAACGACGCCATCGAGCAGGTCATCGTGGGCCCCATGCAGTTCACGCACCTGGAAGTCGGCTCGCCCTACGATTTCGAACTGCGGAGCGTACCCATCCGCGAACTCGACGCCGAGGCGCTCGGCCGGCTCAGCCTCTCTGGACAGTTGTATCTCTCCGTGGTCGAGATGCAAACCATCCAGACGCACTTCCGCGAGTTGGGCCGCGATCCCACCGACGCCGAACTCGAAACGGTCGCCCAAACCTGGAGCGAGCATTGCAGCCACAAAACTCTGGCCGGACGCATCCGCTATAGCGACCCCAACGGCGAGCGGCAGTTCGAAAACATGCTCAAGGAAACCATCTTCGCCGCTACGGTCAAAATCCGTGAGCAGGCCGGCGACGACGATTGGTGCGTGAGCGTCTTCAAGGACAACGCCGGCATCGTCCGCTTCGACGACGACAATAACATCGTCTTCAAAGTCGAAACCCACAACCACCCCTCGGCCTTGGAGCCATACGGCGGCGCCAACACGGGCATCGGCGGCGTGATCCGCGACCCCATGGGCACGGGCATGGGGGCCAAGCCGATTTGCAACACCGACGTCTTCTGCTTCGCCCCGCCCGACACCGCGGCCGAAACCCTGCCCGGCGGCGTGCTGCATCCGCGCCGCGTGATGAAGGGCGTGGTGGCCGGCGTACGCGACTACGGCAACCGCATGGGCATACCGACCGTTAATGGGGCCGTCTATTTCGACGACCGCTATCTGGGTAACCCGTTGGTCTATTGCGGCAACTTGGGAATCATCCCAAAGGAAATGTCCTTCAAGCAGACCCTGCCCGGCGATCTGGTCGTGGCCGTGGGCGGACGCACCGGACGCGACGGCATCCACGGCGCAACCTTCAGCTCGGCCGAACTCACGCACGAAAGCGACGAGCTTTCCGGCGGTGCCGTGCAGATCGGCAACGCCATTACCGAAAAAATGACGCTCGACGTGCTGCTGGTGGCCCGCGACCGCGGCCTCTACACGGCCGTCACCGACTGCGGAGCCGGCGGCTTCTCCAGTGCCGTGGGCGAGATGGGCGAGGAGATCGGCGCCGAGGTCTGGCTGGACCGCATCCCGCTCAAATACGAAGGCCTCTCCTATACAGAAATCTGGATCTCCGAGGCCCAAGAACGCATGACGTTCAGCGTGCCCGAGGACAACTGGGAAGAGCTTCACGCCTTGTGCGAGTCGGAAGGCGTTGAGGCCACGGTGATCGGTAAATTCGTACCTACCGGCCGCCTGGAACTTAAATACCACGACCAAACCGTGGCCGACCTGTCGATGGAATTCCTGCACGGCGGCCGTCCGCCCGTCGTTCGCGAGGCCGTTTACACACCGCCCGCAGAGACCCCGCAAGCCTTGCCCGAAAAGGAAGCCTGGGACTACACCGACGAACTCAAAAAAATCCTCGGCTCGTTGAACGTGGCCAGCAAACATTGGGTCATTCGCCAATACGACCACGAGGTACAAGGCGGCAGTGCCGTCAAGCCGCTGGTGGGCGTGGCCAACGACGGGCCGGGCGACGCCGCCGTGGTGC
Organism: uncultured Planctomycetaceae bacterium; assembly: GCA_964541935.1. Taxonomy (GTDB): domain Bacteria; phylum Planctomycetota; class Planctomycetia; order Pirellulales; family Thermoguttaceae; genus JAFGTN01. The sequence continues at coordinate 10,093 of CAZISU010000019.1, forward strand.
GACCCGTGCTCGACAGCCCCCAGGGCATAGTCGTTTCCTGCGGCATGAACCCTTGCTACGGCGACCTGGACACCTATCACATGGCCACCAGCGCCATCGACGAAGCGGTGCGCAACTGCGTAGCCGTGGGCGCCGACCCAGCTCGCATCGCCATTCTGGATAACTTCTGTTGGGGCAACACCGAGCGGCCCGAAACGCTTGGCTCGCTGGTGCGGGCGGCGCTGGCCTGCTACGATCTGGCCACCGAGTTGGGCACGCCCTTCATCTCCGGCAAAGACAGCCTCAACAACGAGTTCCGACCAGAAGGCGCCGACGAGACCATCTCCATCCCGCCCTCGCTGTTGATCAGCGCCATGGGCCAGGTCGACGACGTGGCGAGCTGCGTCACCATGGATCTCAAGCAATACGGAAACCTGGGCTATCAGGTTGGTGCAACCAAACGCGAGATGGGCGGTTCGCACTACGCACTGGTCGAGTCGCTCGCGGGCGGAAATGTGCCGCAAGTCGACCCGGCAGTTGCAAAAACAACATTCGCCGCAATGCACCGGGCCATCGACGCCGGACTCGTGCGTGCCTGTCACGACATGAGCGAAGGCGGGCTGGCCGTGGCCGCGGCCGAAATGGCATTCGCCGGCGGATTGGGCCTGCGTATCTCGCTGGGCCAAGTTCCCCAAGCCATCGAACTCGAGGCCCCTACAGCCGCCAAGCTCGAAGCCTTGCGGCGCCGCATGCCTAAGGAAGAACTCCACCCGCTGGCGACCGACGCCGCGGCCGACGTCGTGCTCTTGTTCTCCGAGTCGAACACGCGTTTCCTCTGCGAAGTTCAACCCACGGATCGCGAAGCCTTCGAAGCGGCCCTGGCCGGTGTGCCGCTGGCCATCATCGGCGAGGTTGCCGACGATGGGCTCTTGCAAATAGCCGGTATATCGAGAGCTATCGTCGACGAAGAACAAGGCGACCGCGAAGAGGTCGTAACCCCGCTGGTCGTGGAAGCCGATATCCAGTCCCTGAAAGCGGCCTGGCGAAAACCGCTGGCGTGGTAAAATGTTTAGCCCGGTCGCTTGCGACCGGCGATTCGTCCCCCGAGTTTTTTAAATAGAACAAATTTCACTAGTTGTTCACCGGTCGCAAGCGACCGGGCTAAAACTGATAACTGAATACCGACAGCTAAAAATGCCCAAACCAAACGTCCTAATCCTCCGAGCACCCGGCACCAACTGCGACCAGGAAACGGCCTTCGCCTTCGATCGCGCCGGCGCAAAGACCGAGCTTCTGCACGTCAACCGACTCTTGGAAAACCCGTCGCTGTTCGAGCGGTTCCAGATCCTCTGCCTGCCCGGCGGGTTCAGCTACGGCGACGACATAGCGGCCGGACGCATCCTCGCCAACCAGATGGAACACCACCTGGCCGAAGAGATGACGCGTTTCAAGGACGAAGGCAAACTCATCCTCGGCATCTGCAACGGCTTCCAGATCCTGGTAAAATCCGGCGTGCTGCTCGAACCGGCCATCAGCCCGGACGAACGTCGCCGCGCGGCCGCAACCCTCACCTGGAACGACTCCACCCGCTTCGACGACCGCTGGGTCGAACTGGCCGTCGACCGGCAAAAATGCGTCTTCCTCAAGGGCATCGAGCGCATGTATCTGCCCATCGCCCACGCCGAAGGCAAGTTCGTGGCCCGCGACGATGAAGAGTTCGCCCGCCTCGATGCCGCCGAGCAACTCGTGCTCCGCTACCGCCCCTTGGACGGCAGCGGCACGGCCGATTTCAACCAAGCAATCCCCTACCCCGACAACCCCAACGGCTCGATGGGCAACGTAGCCGGCGTCTGCGACCCAACCGGCCGCGTCCTAGGCCTGATGCCGCACCCCGAACGCCACATAGAACGCACCCACCACCCGCGTTGGACCCGTAGCGAAACCACGTCAACTGGCGATGGGTTGAAGATCTTCAGCAACGCGGTTGAATTTTTTGCGTAGCTGCACCAGGCGAGATATTATCGGGCTTCGTCAGACCGTGTTGTGACTTTGGGATCAGGGGCGGCTTCGATTATTTTGACGGCCTGACAGGCGGCGTCACGAACCTCCTCTTCGGGATCATTGCAGAGTTCTTTCAACTGGGGCAGAAATTCTTTGAATTCCGGTGCGGCCGCGGCATGATCGCAAAGGAATTGAATCATCTCAAGTTGTTTTGCCTTTTCGCCTGAACGCAATACATCCCGCACGAATTCACACGATAACTCATTGAGTGTCTCAGTGAGCAGTTCGTTGAATGTCTCATCATCGGCCTGGATGGTGATGCGATTGGGAAGATCCCATGCCCATGCGGCCACGCGTTGGACAACCCAAAGCGACCCAGCCGCGAATAGCACGACTGTGATTATAAAGACAAGCCCCAGCTTCTTGCGTCGTTTACAGTCCATCGTGGCCTCCTTGTTGCATCCTAACTACGCGAGTTAGTCCGACAACACTTGAGTTCACCGTGGGGGGGATCCTAACGGATCGAAAACGCTGATATCAGCCAATCTACACTAATTCAAAAAAAGTGCAAATAACGTGTTTGCGATTAGTGCAGATTAGTGTGAATTAGTGTTCTTTTCTCGTAATTCCCGGGGCTTTCGATAGGTGGTTTCTTGGCGTCTTTGTGCCTTTGCGTGAGTTTTTTCGTTACCCAGAAGGGCTCACGCAAAGACGCGAAGGCGCAAAGATCTAGAAGCCTATTTCGACTGTTTGACGATGTATGATTTTCCGTTTGTCAAAAGTACGGATTCCTTTTCTATGTTTGCATTGGTAGGTCAACTGGGGTTTTTCGCTAAATGCTTGTTGCCCTAAAAAACCGCCGCTAACGGTATTGGGCTAACGGCATGTCGGACTTGTGCAACGCGGGGACAAGCCCCGCCGCTAACATGTATTTCTGTCCTCTGTTACCCAGCTAATAATGTGAAGACCCTCAATAGCTGAGCTTGTCACGTTTGCTCTCCACCTGCGCTGGGCTCTGGCGTGTGATCCGAGGCCGGGCTCGCGACTCGATACTGAGCTTCTCGCGCTCGGTCCTGATATCGTCAAGCACCTTTTCGAGTGATTCGAGTTCGGCAGTCATCATAGTAATATCGACGGACGACCTGCCGATCTCGCTTACCTTTTCCCTTTGGGCAGCTACCTGAGACGACAATTCTTTTATCTGCTTAGTGAGAATCATCACTTGCACTTGAGCGACAGCGATTTCCTCCTCGATTTCAGCCCGCTTGGTTCCTTTAATCAGTTGTCGCAGTTCGTTTTCGCGGGTCTCGTAATCCTTCTCCAGGGCCGCTAGCTGCTGTGCCAGACGTGCATTTGCAGCCTTTTTATCGCCGGGCATGATCAGTTGTTTTTGCTGGGCAACCGCCTGACGCAACATGGCGATCATTTCGGCGTGCTTCTTGCAAACGGGGTCCGCTTTGATGAGTTTTTTCAATTCGGCTTGGGGAACCGCCGCCTCGTCGAGCCGTTTGAGCTTTGCATGCCCCGCTTTTACTGCTGCTTCTGTTTTACCCAGATCCAATTGCACGCGTAGCAGTCCTGAGCGAAGTGTGGATAGCTCTTGAAGATTGGCAGTGCTCTGGACTTTAGCGGTATCGCTATTGGAGACGTTTAGCTTCTCGCTTAGATTGATAAGGTTGGCTCGTTTGCTGCGGACTTCATTTTCCTTGCTGTTGTATATCTGCGAGAGTTGCGTGGCCATAGCGCGACGTTCGCGTTCTTGCTTGTTGACTACCTCCTCGATATACGCATCCACAATCGCGTCGACCAATGCGGTCGCTTCGACGGGATTGGCGGACCTGATGGCAACACGCATGATTTCCGAATCGTTGATGTACCCGACTTGCAATTCATCGGCCAGCCAGGCCAGTGGATCGCTCTCTTGCTTCACGATAGAAAGGTTGGAGATCTTCTGCTTGCGCAGAGCGGCCATGAAGACGTAAGGGGTTTTGATCAAACCCTGTTGGGTGTTTTTGAAAACTTTATAATCGTCGATATTCGTTCGCTCTTCCTTGTAGACGATATATTCCGGATTCATGGCAACCTGAATAAAAGCCGACACGGTTTGGTTTGCCGGACGAGATGATGCTACCTTACAGACTACCGGGAAAAGCCCGTGCAGCATTACGCCCACAGCCACCCCCACAAATAAAGTCGCAATCAAAAGACAAATCCCCGTAGCCGATACCTTACCGCTTCGTTTCCGATCAGCACACATGGTGAGCCCTCCAAACACATTGCCAACGGCCCGAGCGTGGGCCTGAAATAGTGAACTTCCCCGCATCTTATGTATTGTTACCGCCCGGGCCGCAATCTTGCAAGATTTTTTCGAAAATTTTGCCGAAGTCTATCGCGGACTTTTTCAACGGGCTGTCCAGCTACTCTTCGTCCGACTTTGGCGGCGGGGGTACATGAGGCTTGGCCGAGTCTTGGATCTGGAGGACTTGCCGCCGCACGGCCTCGGAAAATTCCTTTGCAAAAGACGAGTCAGTGTCTTTTTGGCTTTGCAGCCAATCGTAGCGGGCCAGCATGTTGCGCCGCGCGCGACGCATGTGGGCGGTCATAGCTTTGCGAGCCGCCTTGGGATCGTGGCGGCGAACGGCATCGTAAATGGCCGCGTGAACGTCGAAGTTTTCCTTCAGAAACGTAATAAAGTCAGCCCAATTATCCGGCCGGTCGCTACGGTGGGCGAACATGCGGGTCATCACGCTGGTGTCTTCGAGCACCTTAAACACCCATCGGTTGCGGGCCGCCCGTAAGATTCCCATATGAAAGGCCAGGTCGATGATTTGCCATTTGGCCAGCAAATCCATACACTCTTCGGCCTTGTGCCCGCGGCCTTCGCTTTTCCAGTTTTTATCTTCGTCGCTCCCCTCGCCGTCGGGTTCTAAAATCAGCGACATCTTGTCCCGCACTTCCTCCAACTCGGCCAGGCATTGTTCGAGATTGGCCAATTCGACGTCGCCGATTCGCCGCGCGGCCTGGGCCGCCGCATTACACTCGAGCACCTTGCGAAGTTCGATCAACTCCATCAGCTCTTCGCGGCCGGGCCGCCGCACAAAGGCCCCGCGTCGAGGCAACTGTTCCACCAGCCCCTCGCTATAGAGTTGGCTGATCGCCTCACGCACCGGTATGTGGCTGATACCAATATCTTTGGCCAAAGCAGCCGGAGACAAGCGATCGCCAGCCGAAAGCGTACCGCTGGACATGGCCTGGCGGATGTAGTGATAGGCGCGTTGTTTGTGTGTCAGCATTTTTTTGCACGGAATCCAACTGCCTGCGGCTATTGCGTACGAAAACCCGTATTGTTAAGTGTATGCCTCGGCCATACTATGTCAATGAGTGTGGCCATGCAGTTCTCCTGGCCGTATCGCACGCCTGCTTGTCCATCACCAGGGGCCTGTGCTATATTGACGAAACAATCAACGGCCTTTGTGTATCATGCCCAGAATTCCCCAACTGCCACGCAAGTAAGGACCAGCCCTATGTCACGCCTGTTTTTGTTTAGATTGACGATTCTTTCTGTCGCATTTCTGGTCTGCCCCATGGCCATTTCTTTGGCCACCGATACCAGCAAGTCGGCTGTCGAGCCGGGCTTTGATCCCATTTTCAACGGCAAGGATCTCAGCGGGTGGAGCGGCAAGCCCGACGTGTGGTTTGTCGAGGACGGTTTATTGACGGGTATCACCAGCCCGCAAAAACCTTGTAAACAGGCGACCTATTTGATCTGGCAGGGCCAGCCGGCGGGCGATTTTGAACTCCGTTTTTCCTATCGACTGGACGCAGGCAACTCGGGCGTTAACTTTCGCAGCCGCGAACTGCCCGGCCACGAGATCGCCGGTTACCAGGCCGACATCGAGTCCGGCCCCAGCTATACGGGCATCATCTACGATGTTTGTGGCCGAAAAATCATGTCCACCCGCGGCCAGAAAATGGTCGTCGATGCCGACGGTAAACGCCACGTGACGCAAGTCGCCGACGCCAAACAACTCGGCAAAAAGATCAAATCCGCAAACGGTTGGAACGATTACCAGATCATCGCCCGCGGCAACCACATCGTACTGAAGATCAACGGCCAGTTGATGACGGAACTCATCGACAACGAAAAGGACATCCCCCGCAAAGGCACCTTCTCGCTACAACTGCACCCCGGCCCCTTCATGAAGGTGCAGTATAAGAACATCCGCCTGAAGCGGTTGGATTGAATGCCGACAGCCTGTTAAAAAGCAAGTTGGGAGGGCGAAGCTCCTGCTGAGCCGGGTGTGGTTTGTGGCTCAGCAGGAGCTTC
>CAZISU010000020.1:0-16189 GCA_964541935.1 uncultured Planctomycetaceae bacterium
CATCGATACACTGAGTAGTTCGCTGAAAACTGATAAAAAACAAATCTCAGCAATCCAGAACCACACTCTCTATATCAGCGTAGTGGTACCGATCCTAAATGAGGCGCAGTGTATTGAGGGAACGCTTACTCAATTGCTCACCCAGTCATACGATCCGGAGTGTTTCGAGATCCTCGTAGTCGACGGCCAATCGACCGACGGGACGCAGAAGTTAGTCCGAAAATTCGTGGACCAATACCCTAACGTGCAACTGCTCGAAAATCCCCGCCACCTCTCCAGCGCCGCCCGCAACATAGGAATCCGCCACGCGACGGGCGACGTCATCCTTGTAGTAGACGGGCATTGCCAGATTGATAACAATCGCCTCCTGGCGAATGTAACCGAGGCATTCGAGTCATCCGGAGCAGATTGCGTCGGCCGCCCACAGCCCCAGGATATCCGCACTGCCACCCCCTTACAACGAGCAATAGCCGCCGCCCGCTCCTCCTGGCTGGGCCACCACCCCGATTCATTCATCTATTCCGACAAAGCCCAATTCGTCCCCGCCGCCAGCGTCGCCGTCGCCTACCGCCGAGAAGTATTCGAGCAAGTCGGCTACTTCGACGAGAGATTTGACGCCTGCGAAGACTACGAATTCAACACCCGCTGCGACAAAGCCGGCCTGCGTTGCTGGTTCACCCCAGATGTAGCCGTCCACTACCGACCACGAGGCAACCTTCAAGGCCTATTCCGCCAGATGGTCCGCTACGGTCGAGGTCGCGTTCGCTATTCCCGCAAACATCCAGGCAACATCTCCCTCGGCACCCTGCTGCCCGCCATCTTCGTCGCAGGACTGGTCGTCGGAGCCCCCCTGTCATTGCTGTCAACCCCGTTGGCCATGATTTATGCCGCGAGTCTGCTTATCTATTTCTGCGTTATTCTTTGTGGTTCAGTGATGATTGCCATGCAGTCGGCAGATTTCGGTCCGCTGCCTTGGCTGCCGTTGGTCTTTCCGGCAGTCCACATTGGAGCGGGAGTTGGTTTGCTCATGGAGATGCTGCCAGGAGGATGCCGTCCGTCTTTCGAAACCGGTTCATACAAGAGAGATTCCAAGCATGGCGAGTAGTTCAAGCAAAATGATCAAGGCAGGGCTCATCGGAGCCGGCAACATTAGCGAGTTCCACGTCAGGGCGCTCAAGCGACTCAATAACGTGAGTATCGTTGGTGTCGCCGACATTGATGAAACGCGTGCCCGAGATCTTGCCAAGCAATACGACTTGCCTGCGAGTTTCTCCTCGCTGGACGATCTCCTGCGAGAAGGACCCGATGTGGTGCATGTCCTGACGCCACCCTCAGCACATGCGGAGAACGTGATCAAGGCGCTGAAACATGGTTGCCATGTCATGGTCGAGAAGCCGTTGGCCACGAGCGTTGAGGATTGCGATCGTATCGCCGAAGCGGCCAAATCCGCCGACAAGTTGGTGTGCGTTGATCACTCGCTCTTGCGTGATCCCTTCGTGGTCCAGGCACTGGAGATTGTCCGAAGCGGCGCGATCGGCGATGTCGTGAGTGTCGATCATCTGCGGAGCGAGTTTTATGAGCCCTATCGTGGTGGACGACTACCGGACCAGTACCGAGACGGCGGCTTCCCGTTCCGCGACATCGGTGTCCATTCGCTGTACATGCTCGAAGCCCTTCTGGGAAAGGTTCAAGACGCAACGCTGCAACTCGGTTCACTTGAGAACGATGGCTGCCCCCGATGCAAGGAGTGGAGGGTTCTCGCACAGTGTGAGCGTGGCATCGGACACGTCTACCTTTCGTGGAATGTGTCTCCTCTTCAGAATGTGTTTATCATCCATGGCACGCAAGGAGTCATCCGCGCCGATATCGTCGGCATGTCGGTAACCGCCCGAAAGAAAGGCCGTTTGCCCGGGGCTGCGGAACGCATCCTCAATAGCGTCAATGAAGGCCGCCGGATGATGACGCAAGTGACCGGAAATGTACTGCGAGTTCTCAGGAAGAAACTCTTGCAGAACCATGGCCTGCAGATTCTCGTGGGCGATTTCTATGAGGCCATCGCTGCAAAAGGGGATGCGCCCGTCAGCGTCAGTGACGCGCGAAACGTTATCGATTGGACCGAGCGAATCGCCACACAGGCCGACCGGGAAAAGGAAGCCTATTCCTCACGATTTGCCCAAACCGGTACCGCCAAGATCCTTCTGACCGGGGCCACCGGATTCATCGGCAACCACTTGCTGAAGGGCCTCCTTAAGGACGACCAGCGTGCGCGAATTCTCGTGCGAAGAACTCCTTCCGCGGAGATTGTCAACAACTCGCAGGTCGAAACGTTCTTGGGAGACCTCGGCAATGCGGAAGATGTCGATCGAGCCATGCAAGGCATCGAAAAGGTTTACCACTTAGGCGCCACCGTGGAAGGCTGGGCCGAGGAGTTTCAGTGCGGTACCATCGTCGGCACGCAAAACATTGTTGATAGCTGCCTGAAACATGGCGTCGAAAAGCTCATCTACATGAGTTCTTTGAGCGTCATCGATGCCGCATCCGCCGCCCGAAACGGTAAGCCGGTTAAAGAAGATTTTCCCTTCGAGCCCCATCCCGACCGTCGCGGGCTATACACCCAAACCAAACTCGACGCCGAACACATGGTCACCGAAGCCGTCAAGTCCAGCGGCCTCCGCGCCGTGATCCTCCGGCCAGGCGAGGTAATGGGCCCCGACAAACTGTTCCTCTCCGGAGCCGTCGGTCGCGAGGCTGCCGGTCGCGTGATCGTCCTTGGCGGCGGCAAATCGGTCGTCCCCCTGATCTGGGTCGAAGACCTCGTTGACGCCATCCTCGCCGCGGCCAAGAGCGATGTCTGCGATGGAGCGGCTTTCACTTTAGTCGACCCAGAAGAAGTCACACAAGACGAGCTGGCCCGCCACTACCTCCAGGCCCGCGGGCAAAAACCGCGTCTCGCCCACTTCCCACTGTTCGCCCTGTACCCAGCCGCTCTCGGTCTAAAGATCGCACTCGGCCTCCTCGGCAAACAGTCACCGATCACCCCGTACCGCCTAAGTTCCGCCCTAGGCTCCCGCCGCTTCGACTGCACAGCCGCAAAGCAGCAACTAGGCTGGGAACCCCGTATCGGCATCCGCGCCGGTCTCGCAACCATGCTTGAGTCTGCCGTAACTTGAGGCCGTCTGGCCCCGAGCCCAGCGAGCCACGAAACTTCCGAACCTGTCCAAGTGCCTAGCTCCGTTTTCATTGTTGGAATTGATGCATTAACCCGTCTGGCAGCCCAAAAGCTGTACTCCAACATACCAACACGCTAGACACAGTCGCATCTTTAGAGACTATTGCGTTGTATCTTGCCCTCCAACTACTGATCGCTTTCCTCTTTGTCGGACCAGCGCTGCTGATCCCGGCATACTATTTGTCGCTTCTCTCGTTGCGACTCCTGGGTGCGCGAGCACACGTAGCGGAGAGTGAGCAGCCAACACACACGTTCGCGATCGTGATCCCAGCCCACAACGAGCAGAAATCGCTCCCCAACACACTCGCTTCCTGCCAGCGGTTGAAGTACCCCGGAGATAAGTTCGAGATATTCGTCATCGCCGACAACTGCTCCGACTCCACGGCCCAGATTGCCCGCGAGAACGGCGCTACCTGCCTTGAACGCCACGACGACGCACGCCCAGGCAAGGGCCAAGCCCTCCAGTGGGGGTTCGGGCAAGCTTTGAAACAGCCCTTCGACGCTGTTGTGGTCATCGACGCCGACTGCTGGATCGACTCGAACGCTCTTCGTGTCTTTGACCGTTGCCTGGCGGAGGGCAGTCACGTGCTCCAGTCCAACCATGTCACGGCTAATTGCGACGATTCGCCACCCAGCTACGTTGCTCGAGTGGGCCAGTATCTCGAATACGACTTTGCCTACGCACCCAAATCCTGCCTTCACTTGGCCGTCCCCCTGGTCGGCACCGGCATGGTGTTCCATCGCAACGTTCTCGAACAGCATCCCTGGACAGTCGGCTCGGTCGTCGAGGATATCGAATACACCTTGCGGTTGGCCGAGGTCGGCATCCCGGTACGCTTTGTATCAAATGTCGCCGTTCGACACGATTCTGAAGAACGCCTTGATCAGCTGAAGGTACAACGCAGTCGCTGGGCGAAAGGCACATTGAGCCTCGGCCGCCGAAGAGGACTCCAACTTGTGGTGTCGGGGCTTGCAACCCGGCGGATGCTGATCGCCGATGCGGGCTGGACCTTGCTGACAATGAGTCGACCATTGATACTCCTTCATGCGGCTATCACGCTGGGCCTAGCTGCGTGGCTGGCTTATGCTTTACCGAGCACGACGACTCAAGTGCTTATTGCGATGGCGAGCATCGCCGTTCTCGGCCATGTTGTTTATTATTCTCTCGGCATTGCGATGCTGGGCCTGAATGCGCGCCGCGCATTCTTGCTATTGACGACACCGCTGGTCGTTATCCGATTGATGACGATCTCGCTGTTCTCCCTATTCGCAGTCCGAGATCCTCAGTGGGAACGAACACCGAGATGACAGGAATCATGAGTACACCGATTCGCGTACTGGACCTGATCAGTGTCGACGGCTCCGGTGGAGGCGCTGAGAAGATTGTACTGCGCACGGCGGCCAGGGCCAATCCGGACCGATTTAGAAGCACGATGTGCTGTCTTCGGTGTGCCGATGACTCCGCCTACGACATGGACGCTCGTGCAAAGAAACTCGGAATCGACTATTGTGAGGTCATGTCAAGGTCCAAGTTTGATCGCAGTGTCCTTCCCGCACTTCGGAAAATCGTTCGCGACCGGCAAATTGACATCGTACATGCGCACGGATACAAGCCGGGGTTTTTCGCCTCTCGTTTGGCCCGCACGGAGGGAATCAAGCCAATCTCCACATCGCACGGATGGACCGGCCAGAACTATCGCGAACGGTTTGTCTATTACCCAGCCGACCGGCTGATCATCCGAACGTTTCCCATGGCGATCGCCGTTTCCAGTCAGATCCGCGACACGTTGATCCGATGGGGGAGTAAGCCGGAAAGAGTCCGCGTCGTTCTCAACGGTATTGACCACGAGAAGTATCGTCGAGACGAGCAGTTGGTTGCCCGGATGCGTGATTCACTCGGAATCGAGCCCGGCCAGATCGTGCTGGGGGCCTCCGGCAGGCTTGAGCCTCAAAAGCGTTTCGACGTATTGCTGGATACTATGGCAAGGCTCGTGCCACGACGGCCGGAGTTAAGGCTGCTGATAGCCGGTGAAGGCAGTCTGAAGCACAAACTGGCTGCCCAGATTCAACGTCTGGGAATTGGCGACCGCTGCCAACTCCTGGGGCATCGCAGCGACATGTCCGAGGTCTACCATGCGTTTGATGTGCTGGTTCAATCGTCGGACTACGAAGGGACTCCCACGGTGGTCGTCGAGGCGATGGCGCTTCAGATCCCGGTCGTTGCGACGGATGCGGGAGGCACCACGGAATTGGTGGATGACGGGATCCATGGCTTGATTGTGCCGCCACGCAACCCCGACGCACTCGCCAGTGCGATCGAGAAAGCGATTGACCACCCCGAACAGACGGCCCAGCGCGTTGTGGCAGCACGAGAACGCGTCGAGACGGACTTGTCATTCGACGCGAGAATGGTTGCGATAGAACGTATCTATCGTGAGTTGACTGGAGTGTAACTTGGGATCCAAACGGCTCTGTCGCGCCGTTGTTAAGACACAAAGTGACGTTATAAATGTCTAGTGCTACCACGAAAAAGCCTCCGCTTGCCATGTTGCTTGCAGCTCCGTATTCCGGGGCAACACTGTTCTCCGTCATCCTGGATCGTCACAGCCGCATCGCATGTGGTGGCGAAATCTTTCCTTTCAGTCGCAATTCACCGGCCGAGTGTAGTTGTGGCAAGCGTCACATCGACTGCGAATACTATCGAGAAGTCGCCGCTCACATGCTCAACGACGACAAGCTCTCCTTCAATCGCGACCTGTTTGTCCATGCACCACGATACAGCCGCAATCCGATCCTGCAACGCATCCTCAGTGCAGGTTGGTCGTATCGCAAGTGGCACGCGTTTCGTCGAGTTGCCCTGCGTGCGATGCCGTCCATCCGCCGGACGGAGGAGGAGTTCGTCGCCGCGCATGCGAGTTTTGTCGCGAATTGCCTGCAATGGAAGAACGCCGCCATGTACGTTGATGGCACCAAGGTGTTTCCCAGAGCAGAGTTGTTTGCCCGATCCGACAAGTTTCAAATGAAGACGATTCACGTCATCCGCGATGGGCGGGCGTTCTGCAATTCCTATATCAAGAACCAGAGGCTGGGCCCCCAGGGAGTGGCGAAAGCTGCGAGGGTCTGAGTAAAGCACGCCTGTGAAATGCGAATGTTCCACAAGCTCTTTCCACGGATTCCGGTGTTGCAGGTTCGCTACGAAGACATTTGCCGCGATTTTCCCAAAACGATGAAGGCGGTCTGTGAGTTTCTCGATATACCGTGGGAGGAAGATTTTCAGAAGCGTACCGACACGCCGTCCCATGTCCGAGGAAATCGGATGCGGGAGAAATTCGACGGCACGATCACCGAAGACCTCAGTTGGCAAGAGCAACTTGGGACTGCGGAAATTGCGCGAATCACCGCAAAGATGCGATCCGAGTTGCGCCGCCATGCTTACTTGACGTGAGCGGGCCGACGCCAACACTCGGCACATTTCACCGAACGACATTCCCACCATCCCACAAACCAGCGAAGCGTTTCCACGCCAATGCCGAACAACCGTCCGATTTACGTTTGCTTCATGCTCGACCAGTTACGGGTCGGCGGCGTGGAATCGCAATTGCTGTTGCTATTAAAATGGCTGGACCGCACGAAGGTGAAGCCGCACTTGTGCCTGTTGGATGGAAGCGACGAACTCTCGCGTAGTCTGGAGCCGGACGACTGCACCGTGATCCGCCTGGGCGTTCGCTCGCTACGGCACCCGTCCAGTGCTTGGAAGGCTATTCGGCTTGGTCGGTTTCTGCGTCAGCATCGGATCGATGTCTTGCAGACATTTTTTGCCGATAGCAAGTATTTTGGGACGCCCGTTGCCCGACTCGCCGGTGTTCGCGGTATTGCCCGCAGTCGGCTCGACATTGGATTTTGGGTCAGACCAATTGATCGCTGGCTTGGGAGAATCTATAGCCGGATGATCGACGCCACATTGACGAACTGCGAGGCCTGTCGGCAGAGTGTCATCCACGACGAACTCGCGTGCCCCGATTCGGTGGCCGTAATCCCCAACGGGCTGGTGCTCTCGCGATTCACCGACCTGGCGGCTCCCGAGCAGCACAACGTCCGAACCCAGAGGGTGGGCGTGGTTGCAAATCTACGCACGGTGAAGAACCTCGATCTCTTCGTGCAGGCGGCCAAGGCTATAGCGGAATCTCATCCGGGCTCGCAGTTCCTGCTTGCCGGCGAAGGAGAGACGCGGCCGGAACTTGAGGCACTGATCGAGTCTCTCGGAATCCAGAGCCGATGCCAACTGCTAGGCCGCGTCGACGACGTACCGAAGTTTGTCGGCAGTCTCGATGTGGCAGTCTTGTGTTCGAGTTCCGAGGGTGCCCCGAATGCGATTACCGAGTACATGGCAGCCGCGCGGCCGATCGTGGCCACGTCGGTCGGCGGCAACGCAGAGTTGATCGAAGACGAGATCCACGGCCTGTTGGTCCCGTCGGGCAGCGTAGAGCACCTGACGGCAGCCATCGCCCGCTTGTTGGACGACCGAACCTTGGCCGCGAAACTCGCGGGAAACGCCAGGGAGCGAGCGATTCGCGAATACAGCGTCGAAACCTACGCCCGACGATACGAGAGTTTCTATTCCGAGTTGCTGCAAATGAAGCGAGGCGAGACGCCCGGCGATGGAGTGCCCCGCACATAGCGTCTCTGGCCCACTTGTACGCGTTTGTCTTGTTTGATGTTTGAACTCTTACCGAAAGAAAGTCCCCATGTCTTGGGCTCACAAATATGCTGGCGACAGAAACACATCGCCGATCTTGCGATACGGCCTGCATAAACGATCAGAGGCAGTCGCAACCGTCTTGTCTGAAATACCGCTGAACGGCGAGACTGTTGCCTTGGACATCGGAACGGCGGATGGCGCAATGCTTGCCGCGCTGAGAGCGCGCGTTCCAAATGTCGCCTTCATTGGCCTTGAGCGACTGCCAGAGCTATGTCAACTGGCGCAAAAGCAAGGCTTGATGGTCGTGTCCGGGAATGCGATGAACCTGCCGTTTCCAGACCAGAGTTTCGATGTGGTGCTGTTGTCAGCGCTTCTGAAGCATCTCGGAAAGAGTCAGCAAGCTCTCGCCGAGTGTCGACGAGTTGTTGCCCCGGGCGGACACCTCATCGTAACGGATCCCACTCCCTTTGGAATATGGCTTGGCATCAAGAGGGGCCATTTTGAGCCGCGTTACCTTCCGAATATCTGGTCGCTTCGAGAGGCACGACGCCACATCGAATCGGAAGGATTCGAAGTTACTAGGGCTTTCAAGTATTCGTTGTCTCCTTTCCATTTTCCAGGCGTGACCCTGCTTGAGGGTATCTTGAAACAGATACACTTGACGGGAACATTCCTGCACCAGATTCTCTTGGCTCGAAGAACGGTGTAGTACTCCACATGGTGCGGCGTCTTGCACGCGGTCTGGCAATTCCGCCAGAGAAGGCAAATGCCCCGGAAATCTGATGATGCCGTCACCATAGACATTTCTTTACAAGGCTGATTTCAATGCATGCATTTCTGACCAAGTGCCTGAGGCACTTACTGTGGCGTTATCCGCTTCTTAGTGGCCATGGCTCACTTATACAGATTCCTCCTATTAGGTATCTGCAATTCCCAAAGAGCGTGTGTTTTACCAAACTTCGTAACGGCTTGGATATTGCTGTATTTCCGGATGACTTCATCGGGCGATGTGCCTACCTTTTTGGAGATGTTGATCCAAAAATCACACTGGCGTTGCGGGCACTACTCAACTCCGGTGACACTCTCGTGGATGTGGGCGCGAATGTGGGTGTTGTAGCATTTCAGTGTCTCGCATACGTAGGCGCCACTGGACGGATTGTTGCGGTAGAACCGCAGCCAACTTGCTGTGATGCGTTGACCCAAACGATCACGAGGCACACTCTGGCCAATGTTGAGGTACATCAAATTGCGTTGTCGGACAAGAATGGTCAGCTGCCCCTTTTTCAACGAGATGAATCAAATATGGGGATGTCAACTCTTGAACCACAAGTTCGTGCCATGCCGGAGTGTCATGTGCGTGTTGAAAACGCCAGCGACTTCCTGGCTACTTTGTCCTTGGGCAATAACACTTCGTACGTCCTGAAAATCGATGTGGAAGGGCATGAGAAGTCTGTTCTCCGCGGGATGGCCGACTATTTCGCGACACACATGCCGAAAGCTATCTTGTTCGAGTCGCACAATCTTAAGAACGAGTCCTTGCCTGACGGTGAAGCATCTGAGTTTCATATCCTTTCTGACTTGGGTTTCGAAGTCTACGAATTACCCAAGGCGCTGATGCGTCTGCGGCTAAATCGCGTCATCCTGGATGGGCCAAGGCCAACTGGGACTGATTTTCTGGCCGTTCCACCTGAGATCTGTTCCGCGACTCTTCGTGAGCGCTTTCAGGCCATCGGGCGTGTCTTGGTGACATAACGCCGTGTTCTGTGTGCTAGCCGCTATCTTGATCTGATGGGTTCTTCCCTGTTTACCACTGACTACTTGTTAGCATGTTCACTTCCTTTCGCCTCAGACGGCAATACCCCATGAGCGATTCACTCCCACGATCTTGATCTTACCCCCGCTGTCGGACCGCCTTGCGGCCGCGCCCATATTCACCCCATGCTGTGAGTTCTTACCACAATACCGCCCAAATGGTTTCGCTTATGTACTCACGCATCGCCAGAAAGACACACATACCATGACCGCACCGAAGGTTGGCATTGTGATCCCCGCATACAATGCCGAACGATATATCGCGGAGTGTCTTGAGTCCGCGCTGGATCAGGACTATCCACGCTTCCATATCTACGTCGTTGATGACGCGTCAACGGACGACACATGCAAAGTGATTGAACAATTTATGAAGTCATGTCCGGACAGAGTCACATGGGTGTCGCGAGAGCAAAACAGAGGTCCAGGATTCACTCGGCAAGAAGTAACGGAGATGGCGCTTGCAGACGGGTGCAAGTACATCGCTCCGCTGGACGCGGATGACGTCCGAAAGCCTAACACACTGGCGTGTCAAGTGTCCTTATTGGAGGAAACAAGCGATGCAGGCATATGTTATGGCAGAACCGATTTCTTGAGTTCCAAAGGAAAGCTTCGCATTGGCTCTCGTTGGGAACGGTACGTAGCCAAGCTGAAAGGCCAGCCCGAGGGCGAAGTCTGGGAGCACCTGATCACATATGGCAAGCTCGGAACAATAGATACAATTGTAATCCGGGATCAGGCAGCCCGCCTCTGTAGTTACGGCTGCGACATTCCCTGGTTAGAAGAGCTTGACTACATGGCACAGATAGCCACACTCCCACAGTACTCACGTTTTATTGCAATCGACGAGGTTGTGGCCAGCTACCGATTTCACCGTAATCAATCACCTAGCGCCCACGACCCAGAAGAGTTTCCACGGCTTGTGTACAACGTAACGCGAGATATTGCTCTACGCGTATTTCATCGCCTGGAAGAACAAGGACGCCCTGTGCCACTCCGAAAGCGACGAAGGCTGTGGAGGCGGTTGGTAGCTCGAACGTTTCTTCGGTTCGCTCGCAAGATGAAACGGTCGGAGATGCGTGTTTTCGGTCAAGATTTCTTGATGCCTATACAGCGTTTGGAAGTGTCATGCCTCGGCCTGAAAGGGGCCGGCGAGTCGGGCACTGCTGTCGTCCCTTGGAAGACACCGGAAGAGTCTGGAGCACCGTCACAACCTTATTGAGATGCCGATTGCCATCCAACCCTCGCAATCGGTCTACAACAATGTTTCTCTACCATGTCGCCCTTGAAGTACGTCCCGATTCTCTGCAACCACATTCGTAGCCTCCTCGCATACAATGACAACCGCTAATACTGAATACACCTTCCAGGTCGACTCTCCAGGCATACTCTGGCCCGAAGAATCGCCCAGGAACGGAATCTGGCCACGTCGGATGACCCTGTGGCTCGCCGCCATCTGGATTATGCTCTGGATCATTCGTCCGTGGGAGATTATGTTCCCTGAATTAGCTTCTCTTCGAATACCACGAGTCTTTGCGATAACCATGTGTTTGGCTGTTTTTCTGAGTGGACAGTTGCGGGGCTTTTCACACAGGCTCCAGACTCAAGCCGTTGTCCTGTTCATCGTTGCCCTCGTGGTGTCCGCGATCAATGGTTTTTCTCCCGAACACTCGTGGACGCAACTGTACTTCGCATTCACGGTCGTTTTCTTCTACTTCATCCTCCTTTCGGTCATCCGGACTCCCTATGAACTTACTTTCATTGTTGCCTGCTTCATCGTCGTGATGGCAACTTCACTGGCCAAGTCAGAAGTAGAATTCCTTTTTTTCGGCAACCGCATGACGGCACAGGGTGTTCAGCGAATGCTCGGGCCAAACCTGACTTATAAGGATCCGAACGTCACGGCGGAATATGCCGTTGTCTCCCTCCCATTTCTGTTCTTCCTCTGGAAGATTCGGCATAGTTTCTCCCAAACTTGGCCGGCAATCTGGCGCCGGCTGTTCCCGATAGGATTGGTCTGCCATTTCTTCGTGGCATCAGCCGCGGTCCTGTTCACGCACAGCCGAACCGGTGTCGTCGGACTCGCCTTATGTCTGCTGATGGTCGCTGCGTCAGGAAAGCGATTATTCGCCACGGTCAGGGCCCTGGCCGTGACTGGACTGTTTATTGGGGTTGTCTACCTCTGTCTGCCGCAGCCCTACCAAGGCCGGATCAGCAGCCTTTGGAATTCAGATTCCGGCGTCTATAGCACTGGTGGCGTGACGGGCAAGGATCTGATGGAATCTCGATTAGGGGGGATGTGGATAGGGCTCGAAATGTTCGATCGATTTCCGGCCACGGGCGTGGGGTTGGGCAACTTTGCGCCCTATCGATTCGCGAACATCGATGGCGACGCTCATGTCGCACATAGCCTTATCGGCCAGACCGCGGGCGAGACAGGTCTCTTCGGCAGCGCCACCTTTGTCCTCTTGGTTCTGGCCATATTCTACAACTGTCGCCGGACACAGCGTCTCACGAAACTCGACCCTCACCCTCAGGCCCGTCTCCTTCTGCATCTCGCGGCAGCTTGCCAACAGTCTATTCTCCTCTGCCTGTTGTTTGGAACCTCTCTTCATAATCTCCTTCGGTTCCATTGGTTTTGGGTAGCCGCGTTCGCCCTACTAGCTCGAACGTTTGCCGAAATGGCCTCTTCGCTACAGCACGATGTCGTTCCCGCAGCAATCGAAGAGGCGGTGATAAGGCCTCGCCCGAAGCAACAGTTATGACACGCATTATCCTTCGAAACATCTGCTGCAACTGGGTGGGCTTTGCCGTCGGCGCGGCCACACTGTTCTTCCTGACCCCGTTTGTGCTGCGCCATCTGGGAGATGCGAGATACGGCATTTGGGTTCTTGCGTTGTCAGTCACCGGTTCCTACGGCATCCTGGCATTCGGCCTTCAGGCGGCGAGCACGCAGTACCTTACACGCCATCTGGCCTCCAACGACTATGCTCGGATGAACAAGTCTTTCAGCACGGGGTTCACGATCCTCACCCGGGTCGCCGCAGTGCTCGTCGTGGTCAGCTTCGTTCTTGCGTGGCTCGGCCCAAACGTGTTCAACGTGAGCCCTGATCTCAAGGCTGAGTTTTCGTGGTGCATTATCATCATCGGATGCAATGCGGCATGCCAGATGGCAATGTTTCCCTTCTCGGCAGTTTTGGTGGCGACTCAACGATTCGATTTGAAAAACCTAATCGCCATCACCCTGCATATACTGTATGCGGTTCTGGCTTGGTTCGTGCTCTCGCTTGGATACGGGCTCATTGCCATCTGTCTAGTTGGAACAGTTTCCCAGACGATAGGACACATTGCGCGCTGGCGCGTCGCGTACTGCGTACTCCCCCAACTGAACGTTCCGAGGCGGAGTATTGATTCAGAAAGACTCCGGGAGTTGAGATCTTTTGGCGTTTGGGCCTTCTTGCTTTCTATCGCCCAGTCGGTGTTTGTGCAGGTCGATGCCCTAATCATTGGCATGTTCTTGCCAATCGCTGCTCTTGCTCCCTATGCGTTGGCCATCGGCCTTAGCCGACAGATCGAGGGTCTGCTGACACCGGTCGCCCGAGTTTTCTCACCCTTGGCAACCAACTTGCATGCTCGCAGCAGCGAGCAGGAACTACGCACGATGTATTTGGCCGGATCGCGATCGTTCCTTGTACTCACCACGGTCGTCTGCGTTGTCGCCGCCGTCTGGGCCGAAGACTTTTTCCGTCTATGGGTTGGTCAAGAATACCTCACCGGCAAGGACTATCCATCAGTTGCCTTGCTGTTTCACTTGCTGTTGATTGCCCTAGTGGCCCGCCTCGTCCCCGGATTGGGCGTTCAAACGCTCTTGGGATCGCTTCGGGTGAGGTCGGTGGCAATTGCGTCCATTACGGAAGCCGTGTCCAACCTGATTCTCAACGTCATTCTCGTGCAGTATTGGGGACTGCTTGGGATTGCCTACGGCACAATACTATCAGCAGTGATCTTTAGAGCTTTCGTAATTCCTTGTCTTGTTGCCAAGTATTTGCATATCACCGTGTCTGCCTACTTGCTCCAGGCTTGCCTGCGCCCGGTGATACTGGGGGTCACCTTCGGCCTTGTCGCAATGCAGCTACACGACATTTGGAGGCCTAGCAACTTCCCCGAATTCTTCTGTCTGTTGGCTTTGACAGGGTTATGCGCGGGCCCATTCGTGCTAATCGTCGGCATGACGTCAAGGGATCGAAACCGATTACTCTACTCCCCTATCTTGAAACGAGCGTATAAGCCCAAGTCAATCCAATAAAGCACCAATCCCCATTGGTGGGTTGGTGCACGAAATATAACAGTGACCGACTATGCACGACAAAGCACTCGCTTCCGGCGATACTCGTATGGAACAGTTTGAATCTTTGTCGCACGTCCGCTGGGTGTGCAAGTATCATGTAGTGTTCATCCCCAAGTATCGCAGAAAAGTGATTTTTGGCAAGCTGCGTGCCGCAATAGGGCGGATTCTTCGGGATCTGTGTGAGCAGAAAGGAGTGGAAGTGCTGGAAGGGCATGCGATGTCCGACCATGTTCACCTGTGTTTAAAGATTCCGTCGAAATACGCGGTGTCTTATATCATGGGGTTTTTGAAGGGAAAAAGTGCTGTTCGAGTTCATCGGGAGTTGCTTAACGAGCGGCGAATGACAGGACTGCATTTTTGGGCCCCAGGTTATTGGGTCAGCACAGTTGGCCGCGATGAGGCCACTGTGCGAAGGTACATCCGCGAACAAGAGAATTGGGATAGAGGACAGGGACAACTGTTCGAGTAACATAAACCACAAGCCAAGCCCCAGCGGGGCTAATTTAATCCAAACGCCCCGCTTTGCGGGGCAAGCCAAAGCCACGGCCTATGGCCGTGGTTGATTACTGGAGCCAAAGCAATGAAAGAAACGTATTCCTCCGACAACCTAGCGCCGTCGGGTAGCATGGAGCAAGATGCCTCTTCGGCGTCCGACTACCGAAAGAGCCACCTGGGCAAGGAGAAGGCGCAGTCTTATGCGGCCGTGTTCGACGACCCTAACAGAGTGAATCATCTCTATTGGAGACTAGAGAAGCAGATTCTGGCGAAACTCCTTGGTAAACATGATACGCATGGAAGCGATCTTCTCGACTTCGCCTGCGGGACGGGCCGCATCATCGCATTCCTGGAAGACCACTTTCAGACCTCGACCGGAATCGATATCTCGCCCGACATGCTGGAGATTGCGCGTGACGCATGCTCTCGGTCGGAATTTGTTTGCGGGGATGTCACCCACGATGAAATTGCCCCTAACGCCAAGTTTGACGTTGCAACCAGTTTTCGGTTCTTCTTGAACGCACAGCCGCCTCTTCGTTCGGAAGTGCTTGCGTGGATACATTCCCAACTTCGGAAAGAAGGTTTGCTGATCTGCAACTTCCACCTAAACCCCGCAAGCCTTGTCGGTATTCGTCAACGATTGGCTTGCTGGGCAACACACAGACCCGTGCCACCCATGATGTCGATCGGCGCCGCTCGCAGATTGTTGCGGGAAGTGGGGTTCAAAGTGGTCGACATCGTATCCTATGGGTTCTTGCCACATTCGCGTAAGCGTCTTACGCCGATAGGCCCTTCGCTTTTTGCGATAGAGAGAGCACTCTTGAAGCTCGGGGTATTGCGAGCGTTTGGGAGAAACTTCATTGTCGTGGCGAGAAAGTCCTAGGAGTCTGATATGCTCGCAAGGTTGAGACGTTTGAACCCCAAGAGGGAACTGGCCATGCCTCATTCTCGATCAGCACAAGTTGCGGTACTGGATAACGGTTATGGCGGTCGCGTTTTCGCCAAGATCTATCCCGCTCACGCGAGGCTGGAATACGTCAAGGGGGAGCAGATCTACGAGGCTTCGCTTTCAAGCGGGGTCTTTTGTGCGCCACGCCCGCTGGCCCTAATTCAATCTCAAGAGGTTGTAGTGTGGGAATTCCTGGGAAACCTTGTTCGAATGCGAGAGTATCTCATGCAACACCAACGCAACGACCCCAGCGGTTTGACGACGCGGTTGCGGATATTCCGCGACTGCGGCCGCACGCTTGCAATCCTTCACAAGGCACTGTCTTTCGAGTCAGACAAGAGACACTATTGGCCGCCTCCGCAAATCCGTTCCCCATCGGAATCGCTCACGCAACACGTCGAATCAACACTACGGGAATCGACACGCCGACACGTACATGGTGATTTCACGCCGCCTAATGTCCTCTTGCGGACCGACCCGACGGGTGTATCGCAACTTGCCGTCATTGATGCGTCGCCAAACACATTTCTCTTCGGCTGCGCGCGCACGGATATCGTGACGTCGGTGTACCTTGACGTGGCGCTCTTTGTATGCTCGCTCAACAGTACACGGTGGTTCTATCGGCAACTCAGGCACGAACTGCCGCGGTGCTTGGAAGAA
>CAZISU010000021.1:0-16149 GCA_964541935.1 uncultured Planctomycetaceae bacterium
CCTTTTCCTCATGGAAGCCGACGGGGCCAACGTCCGCCAAATCGGCCACAGTACGCTCTTCGAAGGCCACCCCTCGCTTCTGCCCGACGGCCGCATTCTCTACGACCGCTGGGAATACGTCGACCGCAACTTCGGCGACGCCCAAGGGCTTTGGACGGTCAACCCCGACGGCACCAACCACGCCGTCTATTGGGGTAACAATACAAACTCGCCCGGCGCGGTGCTCGACGCCCGCGCCATCCCCGGCACTGAGCTTTTTATTGCAAACTTCAGCTCCTGCCACGATCGCCCCTGGGGAGCAATCGCCATCGTCGACCGCCGCCTGGGCACCGACGGGCGACTCCCTGTACTGCGAACCTGGCCGCCGCAATCCATCAAACTCGTCGGCAAGGGCAACTACGATACGTTCATCAAAGTCCAACCCAAGTACGAAGACCCCTATCCGCTCTCCCAGCACTTTTTCCTCTGCTCGCGGATGACCGGCCAGGGCGAACAGATGGGCATCTACCTACTGGACACCTTCGGCAACGAGACATTGATTCACGCCGAGAAATCAGGCTGCTACGATCCTATTCCCCTGTCGCCGCGACGCCGACCGACGACAATCCCGCCGCGTATCGACTTGGCCAAAGGCCAGGGCAATTTCTTCGTGGCCAACGTCTACGAAGGCGGCGGCATGGAAAACGTCCCCCGCGGCACGATAAAGTACCTGCGCGTGGTCGAGTCGCCGGAAAAACGCTTCTGGAGCAAATTGAACTGGGACGGCGGCACCGGCGCCCAGGCACCGGCCATGGCCTGGAACGATTTCAACAACAAACGCATCCTCGGCAGCGTGCCGGTCCAGTCGGACGGCAGCGTGTATTTCAGCGTGACGGCCGACCGCTTCGTCTACTTCCAACTGCTGGACGAGCGGGGCATGATGGTCCAGTCCATGCGCAGCGGCACCATCGTCCGCCCGGGCGAGACCGTGGGTTGCGTGGGCTGTCACGAGAACCGTCTGGCAACAACCCCGCAGGGCCCCATGCCCGACGCCTTGCGTGGCCCTGCCCGTCAATTGGCCGACTGGCACGGTCCGCCACGCTTGTTTAACTATCTATCGGAAGTGCAACCGGTCTTCGACCGCCACTGCGTCAGTTGCCACGACTACGACAAGCCGGCCGGCAAGACGTTGAACTTGGCCGCCGACATCGGCCAGCCCTTCAACACCTCGTATCGTGAACTCCGCAAGGACGGCCGTTTCGTCAACGTCGTCGGCGCCGGCCCACACACGGTCCTTAGCCCCAAAAGCTGGGGCTCGCACGCAAGCCGCCTGGCCCAAGTCGCGCTCAAAGGCCACGGCGACAAGGAAATCGACGCCCAAGTTAAACTCGACCCGCAAAGCATCGACCGCATCGTCACCTGGATCGACCTCAACGCCCCGTATTACCCCGACTACTCCAGCGGAGCATTTCACGAAAACCCCTTCGGCCGTTCGCCACTGGATGCAAAACAAACGGCCCGCCTCAGCCAACTGGTGGGCATCGACCTGGCCAACCGCACTTGCTCCGGCCAAATCAACTTTACCCGCCCACGGCTGAGCGTCTGTTTATCAAAACTCAAAGATCCCCAAGCCGCCAAAAAACACAAAGAAGCCCTGGCAATTATCGAGGCTGGCCGCCAGACCTTACAAAAAAACCCGCGTGTAGACATGCTGGGATTCAAAAACACCTTCCCCAAAGAAATCGCCCGCCAGCAGAAATACCAATCGCAACTGGCCACCGAAAAGTTCATGCGGCAAGCGGTAGTCGAGGGGCAACGGCGCTACGAGGGCAAGCGTTAGAGTTCTGTTGACATAAAGAAAATAAAGGAGAACAGCAATGGCTTTGCAACAAGCGACAAAAACGGTTACCCGCCGACAATTCCTTTCGGGCAGCATTCGCACGAGCGCCGCAGTCGGCATGACCGGATTGGCCCTTACGCGGCGGTCAAATGCCGCCACCGAGGAAAAAGCAAAACCCTTCTCCTTCGGGCTGGTAACCGATGTCCATTACGCCGACATTCCCACAAATGGCGTCCGCCACTATCGTGACTCGCGGGCCAAACTACGCGCGGCTGTAAAAACCTTCAACCGGCAAAAAGTCGGGTTCGTCGCCGAGTTGGGAGACTTCTGCGACGCTGGCGCAAGCAAGAACGAAGATCTCGACTACCTGCGCTCGATCCGCCAGATCTTCGAGGAATTCAAGGGCAAGCGACATTACGTGCTGGGAAACCATTGCGTCACTCGCTTGACCAAAGACGAGTTCTTGGCCAACTGCGGCGCAACCCTCAAACGCAGCCACTATTCGTTCGACAACGGGCCGTATCACTTCGTCGTGCTCGACGCCAATTTCAAACGTGATGAAAGCCCATACTCGGCCGGCAATTTCCATTGGACAGACTCGTGGATTCCCGCCTGGCAGCAACGCTGGCTTGCCGAGGATCTCAAGAAAGCCGGCAACAAAAAGTCGATTTTGTTCGTGCATCAGAACTTGCACAACGAAACGGAATCCACCGGCGTGAAAAACGCTCCGGCCGTCCGCCGCGTGCTCGAATCGGCCGGCAATGTGCTGGCGGTTTTTCAGGGACATTTACACTCGGGCGACTACGCGAATATCAACGGAATCCACTATTGCACGCTTCAGGCCATGGTCGAGGGCCCCAGTTCGACAAATAACGCCTACGCTATCGTCACAATCGATGGCGATCAGATCACACTGAAACCCTTCGGCAAGCAGAAGCCGTGTACATTCCGCCAATCCTAAGAGTTGTTGATTCTTCGGCCTCCCACTTCGTGAATTTACAGTTATTCAGTCATCTTTCCCGCCCTCGTTGACTATTGGCCCCCGAGACAATACACTCGGGGGTTAAAGAATGCACACCCTGACCCCTACGCGAGGGGTATTCCTTTCTTCTTCGGGACACTCTGGGAGAATCATGGCTAATAGCGATATCGAACAACAGGCAGTTAACGCAATCAGAACCCTTTCGATGGACGGCGTGCAGGCGGCCAACAGCGGCCACCCGGGAACGCCCATGGCCCTGGCGCCGGTGGCCTACGTTTTGTACAACGAGGTAATGAACTTCGACCCGGCCGAGCCCAACTGGCCCGCGCGGGATCGCTTCATTCTCTCCTGCGGACACGCCTCGATGCTGCTCTACTCGATCTTGCATCTGACCGGCGTGCGGCAAGAAGACACCGACCGTCCGGCCGTCAGCCTGGACGACATCCGCAACTTCCGCCAGGTCGGCAGCCAGTGCCCCGGACACCCCGAGCATGGTTTTACCTCGGGCGTTGAGGTTACAACCGGACCGTTGGGCCAGGGCATCGGCACCAGCGTGGGCCTGGCCATCGCCTCGCGTTGGAAGGCCGCCAAATTCAATCAGCCCGGCTTCAACCTGTTCGGCAATAACGTCTACGCGGTTTGCAGCGACGGCGACCTGATGGAAGGCCTCTCGACCGAAGCCGCCTCGCTGGCCGGCCATTTGAAGCTATCGAACCTGTGCTGGATCTACGACGACAACAGCATCACCATCGAGGGCAAGACCGAACTGGCCTTCTCCGAGGAAGTGGCCGCACGTTTCTCGGGTTACGGTTGGAACGTCGTCGAGGTCGAAGACATCAACGATCTCGACGCCCTCCGTGGAGCCATTGGATACTTCCAAGATCAAGACGAAGAACAAGACAGCGGGCCCACGCTGGTTATCGCCAAGTCGGTTATCGGCTGGGGCGCGCCCAACAAGCAAGGCACGGCTGCGGCCCACGGCGCCCCGCTCGGCCCCGATGAAATCTCGCTCACCAAGCAAGCTTACGGACTCAGCGGCGAAGAACACTTCCACGTGCCCGAGGGCGTAATGGAATTGTTCCAGGCAGGCGTCGGCACACGCGGCAAAGCAGCCCGCGAAGCCTGGGAAGCGAAATACGCCGCATACGCCAAACAGTTCCCCGCACTGGCGGCCGAACTGGAAATGATGCAAAATGGCGAACTGCCCCAGGGCTGGGACGCCGATATCCCCACCTTCGAAGCCGACCCCAAGGGCCTGGCCAGCCGCGCCTCGTCCGGCCAGGTCTTGAACCAGATCGCCAAAAACGTACCCTGGCTTCTGGGCGGATCGGCCGACTTGGCACCCTCCACTAATACTCTGCTCAAGTTCGACGACGCGGGCGACTTCAGCGCCGACGACCACGCGGGCCGCAACTTCCACTTCGGCATCCGCGAACACGCCATGGCCGCCGCCTGCAACGGCATGGCCCTCTCCGGCTTGAAACCATACTGCGCCACGTTCTTCGTCTTTTCCGACTATTGCCGACCCTCGATCCGGCTCTCGGCCATGATGAAACTGCCCGTGCTGTATGTCTTCACGCACGATTCCATCGCCGTGGGCGAAGACGGCCCCACACACCAACCCATCGAGCACTTGGCCGCGCTGCGTGCCATTCCCAACTTGGCCGTCGTCCGCCCGGCCGACGCCAACGAGGTCGCCGAGGCCTATCGCACAATCGTGCCCATGAAAGACCAGCCGGCCTGTCTCGTGCTCACGCGTCAGAACCTGCCCACCATCGACCGCGATAAATACGCCTCGGCCGCCGGCGTGGCCCAAGGCGCCTACATCTTGGCCGAGACCGACGGCACCCCCGACGTGATCCTCATCGGCTCCGGTAGTGAAGTCACACTCTGCCTCGAAGCCCGCGAACGCCTGGCCGCCGAAGGCATCGCCGCACGGGTTGTGAGCATGCCCAGTTGGGAACTGTTCGACGCCCAATCGGAAGAATATCGCAACAGCGTCCTGCCGCCGGATGTCACAGCCAGAGTCGCCGTCGAAATGGGCATTGAGATGGGCTGGGGCAAGTACCTCGGTTGCGGCGGCCGTTTCCTGGGCATGAACTACTTCGGCATCTCGGGCCCCTTCCAGAAACTGCTCGAACGTTACGGCTTCACCGGCGAGAACGTCGCGGCCGAGGCGAAGAAGGCCATGGGCCGGTAAATTCATGTGGTAGAATTGAATAGACCTTTCCCGCTGAGGAACAAATGAAATTCACCACCTTAATCCCCACCGCCCGGAACGATGGCCGCTCCGTCGAAAAGGCCGAACTGGAAACCATCTTCGAAAGTTTCCGCTCGGCCTTCGGCGGTTGCTCGATCGACGGCCCAGTTCGCGGCCACTGGGTCGACGAAACCAACGGCGTCCAATACGCCGACGAATGCTTCCGCCTAGAAGTCGTCTGCGACAACTCCCGCCTGGCCGAAGCCGAAGCCGCCGTAATCGCCATCGGCCGCCAGTTGGACCAAGCGACCATCTACTTCGAAGTCCGCGATTTCGATGGGGTGCGGTTTTTGCGGATTAAGTAGCCTTTATACGCGTTCTAGATCTGTAGGCCGGGTTGTAACCCGGCGTTTTCAAGATTCCTGGCTCTATCATCGCCGGGTTACAACCCGGCCTACAGTAACTCACTCTACTTGACCCGCCCCAACTCCTCCCACAACTTCGCACTCGCCCGCGTCGCCCGGCGATAGCTTTCCAGCGAAAACTTCTCGTTGGGGCTATGGGTATTGTCGTCGTCTTGAGCCCAGCCCAGCAGCAGCACATCGGCGTCTAGCTCTTGGGCGAAGGTTGCAACAACCGGGATCGACCCGCCTTCGCGGATGTACACCGGGGCCACGTCGAAGCCATGCTCGATAGCCCGCGCGGCCGCTTTCACGTAAGGGCTCTCCAGCGAGGCCTTCATGGCGGGCGAGCCTTGGTGCTCGGACAGTTCCATGCGGATGCCCGCCGGACAGACTTCCGCAAGGATCTTGCGTAGGCCCGCGGTCACCTTGTCGGGATCCTGGTCGGGCACCAGGCGGAAACTCAGCTTGGCCGATGCCACCGACGGCAGCACGGTTTTGGCGCCTTCGCCCTGGTAGCCGCTCGTCAGCCCACAAATATCGAACGTGGGCCGGGCCCAACGCCGCTCCAGTGTGGTGTAGCCCTCTTCGCCAAACAATGCATCGACGCCCACTTCCTGCATGTATCCTTGTTCGTCGAACGGCAAGGCAGCGAACTGGCGACGCTCTTCGTCGTCGAGCGGAACAACGTCTTCGTAGAACCCGGGCACTTGGATGCGGCCCTTCTCATCCATCAACGCCGCAAGCATTTTCGTCAGTGCGTTGGCCGGGTTGGTAACCGAACCACCAAACGAACCGGAATGCAAATCACGCTTGGGCCCGGTCAATTTCAAATCATAATAGGCGATACCCCGCAGCCCACAGGTGATGGCCGGCTGACCGGGCGCCAGTTGGCAAGAATCGCTCACCACCACACAATCGCAGGCCAACCGCTCGGTGTTCTGGCGGACGAATTCTTCCAAATGCCCGCTGCCGACCTCTTCCTCGCCCTCGATTAAGAGCTTGATGTTGACCGGCAAACGGCCCTCCACATCCAACCAAGCCTGCATACTCTTCACGTGCGTCATGAACTGGCCCTTGTTATCGGCCGCCCCGCGTGCGAACACGTGACCATCGCGGACCACCGGCTCGAAAGGCGGCGTCGTCCACAACTCCAGCGGCTCGGGCGGCTGCACGTCGTAATGCCCATAGACCAACACGGTCGGCGCCCCGTCCACTTGCGGCGATTGGGCCAACACCAGCGGATGCCCCGCCGTCTCGATCAGCTCGCTCGAAAGCCCCATCTGCGTAAAATGGTCGACCAGCCAGTCGGCCGTGCGACGGATATCCTGCACGCGCTCGGGATCGGCGCTAACGCTGGGTATCCGCAAAAGCTCGAACAACTCATCTTCGAACCGCTTGGCATTTGCATCGAGATATTCGTCTATCGTGGACATTTTTCAGCCTGCCTTACTAAGTTTTTATTGAAATTTGATCATTGAACCTTGATCATTCCCCCCCATCCTGCCAGGGGGTCTTTACGCTCTACCCCGCAATGCTTTTCAGCTTCCCACCGGGGGGGAAGTATTTATTGCCCGAATCCGCTACAATAGCCTCCCGGAATTCACACAAAACGGTACGTCAATATAATGCCCCAACAAGAAAAACGCTATTGGTCCCATAACTACTGTTTTTTTAGAGTCTGAGGGTGATTGATATGGATAATCAAGCTGCGGCCGCTGTTGCCGAACCCATGATCGATACCAAACGTTGCCGCTACAGCAAAGACGCAAAAAAACCTCGTCGACAGCCACGCTATCAGGTCATCCTCTGGAACGACGAGGATCATACCTACCCCTACGTTGTCATCATGCTCATGGAACTCTTTGGGCACCCGGCCGAAAAGGGCTATCAACTGGCCGAAGAGGTCGACAACCGTGGCCAAGCAGTCGTGCTCACCACCACGCTCGAACACGCCGAATTCAAACGCGACCAGATCCACGCCTTCGGCAAAGACGACCTTATCGACAAATGCTGCGGCTCGATGTGGTCGACGATCGAACCCCTCGAGGCCGGATGATTGCATCTTAGGACTCTAAAAACCGTTACTCTCGGCTGCAAAGTCAACCAGTACGAAACCGAGTATCTGCGCGAGGGCCTCGCGCTGTTGGGCTATCGCGAAGCCGACAAAGGCGAAACGGCCGACCTCTGCATCGTCAACACATGCACCGTCACGGCCGAAAGCGACCGCAAGAGCCGCAAAACCATCCGCCATCTGGCCAAGGAAAACCCTGCCGCACAGATCATCGTGATGGGCTGCTACGCCACGCGCTCGCCCGCCGAAGCGGCATCCCTGCCCGGCGTGGTCGAGGTAGTGACCGACAAACGCGAACTGCCCGCACTGCTGCAACGTTTGGGCCTGGTCGATCCGCCCAACGGAATCTCCACCTTCGGCCACCGCCATCGGGCCTACGTGAAAATCCAAGACGGCTGCCGCATGAACTGCAGCTATTGCATCATCCCCAAAACCCGCCCAGTGCTCACTAGCCGCCGCCCGCCGCAAGTGCTCGACGAAATCCGCCGCCTCGTCAAAAACCAATTCCGCGAAATCGTGCTCACCGGCATCCACCTGGGCCATTACGGGGGCGATCTGAAAGCTGAATCGCCCAACCTCTCCGCCCTGCTACGGGAAATCGCCCAACTCGACGGCGAATTCCGCGTCCGCATATCCAGCATCGAAGCCGCCGAGGCCACGCCCGAACTGCTGGCCGTCATGGCCGATTACCCCCAACGGATTTGCCCCCACCTGCACCTCTCCATGCAAAGCGGCTGCGACGCAGTCCTGCAACGCATGCGCCGTCGCTACACCGCCCAAGAATTCATCGACCGCTGCCGCCGCGCAACCGATTCGCTCGACAACCCGGCACTCACAACCGACGTAATCGTCGGGTTCCCCGGCGAAACCGAGGCTGAATTCGAGCAAACCTGCCGCACCGTAGAAAAAATCGGCTTCTCCAAAATCCACATCTTCCGCTTCAGCCCCCGCGCGGGCACTCCCGCCGCCACCATGCCGAACCAAATCCCAGGCAACATCCAACGCGAACGTTTCGAACGCCTGGCCGCCATCGCCGGCCCCTTACGCGAGGCGTTTTTTCAAAGCCTGCTGGGACGGCGGTTACAAGTGTTGCTCGAATCGGAAACACCCGACGATGCAACCAACTTGCTGCAAACCAACCTGCTAGCCACCTCCGCTCGCTACGCGCCGGTGGAACTGCCACCCGATGCCGCAAAGCCCGGCGATCTGGTTGAGGTCACCGCCCAACGGATTGAGTGCGGGCGAATTCAAGCCAAGCTGTAGCTGTAGCCGCTGTAGGGTGGGTCGAGCGAAGCGAGCCCCACCATCATTGTCTAATCGCGTCTACCCCCTTTTTCCTGCCCTTTTTTCCCATTTTTTTCTGTCCACACTAATTGTGGCAAGCAGCTAGCTTAAAAGGGTTGACTCGTTCCGGCAGTTTCTGTACAGTATAAAATGTTGCTGGGTTGGAAACGGGTTGACCGCCCCCCCCGTGTATCACTTTCATTTCGACTACTGAAAACTGATTCAAAGGAGACCAATCTAATGAAAACTAATCTGAAGTATGAATTGTTGGGGCGGAAAAACGGGAGCAGACGTCTTTTACGCACCGGTTTTACTCTGGTGGAACTGCTGGTGGTGATCGCCATTATTGGCATTCTGATCGCGCTTCTCTTGCCTGCGGTTCAAGCCGCGCGGGAGGCCGCGAGGCGAATGCAGTGCACCAACAATTTGAAGCAACTCGGCCTGGCGATGCATTTGTACCACGACGCCCATCATGTGCTACCTCCCGCAGGTGTTAAAAAAGATGGCATCTACCGAGCAGGGTGGAGCGTGACGATACTGCCTTACTCCGAACAGAGTGCGACGATGGACAAACTCAGCTTCCCCTTATACAGCTACTATTCCGACATAAATAAGCTCGCGGCAATGACCCCGGTACAAATGTTTCTTTGTCCCTCCCAGAGTGACACCAAAACCCAGCATTTCCGAATAAGTGGAAAAACCAAGGAGCAGTCTAATGGCAAGGACCCCTACACTATTCATTACCAGGGCGTGGCTGGCCCCACGCCGACTGCGGGCGAAGACTATCCGGTGGACCCTAGCACCGGCAACGGGGTGTTTGCTTTAGGGGGTGTAATCTACCGTGATAGCAGCGTCTCGCTGGGCGACATTGTCGACGGCACCTCGAAGACGTATATGTTGGGGGAACTCTCTTGGGCGGACAGTGGTGTCTTCCGCCTCTGGACTCGCGGCTGCAATGCTCTCGACTGCGCCTCGTGCAAAAATGTGGCCTACGGAATCAATCTGGGCGAATATTCGTCATACATGTCTGGCTCTTTCAACAACTGCGGCTTTGGTAGCGATCACCCCGGCGGAGCGGGCTTTTGCATGGCAGACGGCTCGGTGCAGTTCGTGTCCGAAGACATTTACCTCGGAGTCTTGAAAAAAATCGCCAGTCGCGATGGAGTCGAAGTAACCGAATAAACCTGAGGCGAAGGATTGGAACTGCTTGAACAACTGATTGGCTGAACCATCAATGCAGTATAAAAGAATGATGCTTCATGACTCATCGCTACGTTTCGCATTCTTGACCGCCGCGGCGATCATCATGGTCGCCATGGTTTTCGTGCCATCCATGGCTGTTGAAATGCCTGATCGCGGCATTTGCGCCCATCGCGGTGCGATAGCGACGCATCCGGAGAACACCCTGGCGGCCTTTCGAGAGGCCGTCAGGCTGGGTGCTCATCAGATCGAATTTGACATCCGCAATACGGCGGACGGTAAGCTCGTGGTGATGCACGATAGCCTTCTCACGCGGACAACCAACGTGAAAGACGTGTTTCCGGACCAGCAAAATGATTTGATATCGTCCTTTACGCTGGCGAAGTTGAAGCAGCTTGACGCGGGCAGTTGGAAAGGATCGCAGTTTCTCGGCGAACAGATACCCACATTGGCCGAAACGCTGGCAATTATGCCTCAGAACGTGTGGCTGAACGTGCATTTGAAAGGTAGTGGGGCAGACTTTGCCGAGTCCGTCGCCAACGTTGTCCTTAAGGCCGGACGGGAGCATCAGGTATTCCTTGCCGCTTTGATGTCACACCTGCCTGGTATCGAGAAGGCCGAGCAGGTCTCTGGCAAGAATATTCTAACCTGCAATATGAACACACGGGGCAAGAGCACGAATTATGTCGATCAGACAATCAATGGTGGATACAATTTCCTGCAGTTTAATGGCCGTGGGTTTCCCCTTGCCAGTGACATCCAGAGGCTTAAAGATCATGGTGTTCGCATCAACTTTTTCGGGACTGACGATCCTGCTATTCTTACATACTGGTTCAAAAACGGAATCGATTTTCCGCTGGCTAACAACCTCGCGGCGTCGATGAGTGTGGCAAAAGGGCTAGGTATCGAACCACTAACGCCCCTCCGCTGCAAACCGTCCAAGACTTTGACAACGGCGCATTAGCTGCCCGATCGATTTAGGAAGATTAAGAAATATGTTAAGTCCAAACCTTTTAAGTCGCTCAGCTTGTCCGGGACTGTTATTATTGACGCTACTCCTGGCCGGCTGCGGCGACAATAACGGACCGCGGTCGGTCGATGTCAACGGAACGGTCACCTTCGATGGTCAGCCCGTGCCGCTTGGGAAGATTTACTTTGACCCGGACACCTCTGCCGATAACGACGGGGTGCAGGGCTTCGCCAAGATCCACGATGGCTCTTACGACACACGGCAGACGGGCAAAGGCATCACGGGTGGAGCTTACAGGGTGCGGATCTCCGGCGCCAGCGCCGAGCGCGACGGACCACCGCAACTTTTGTTCAGCGAGTACAGTCTTTCGGTCGATTTTCCGCACGAGTCTACAACGCATGACTTCAAGGTTCCTGCGTCGGCCGCGAAAAAACAAACCAGCAGCCCCGCATGGGCGCCGTAGGAGGGGCGAAAGGCGAGACTGCCGACCTCTGCATTGTCAACACATGCACCGTCATTGTCTGGCTCGCTTATGCCCCCGAGCACCACCCTCACTTGCCTGGCAAGCAGCCAGTGGCGGCCCCTTGCCCCCCGCTTCAAATCCGATCTCTCTTGACTCGCCATAATACGGATCGTATTGTACTTTCGATAATTTGTGCAAGGGAACTTTGCCGTCGGATGCACGTAAAGACAGATAAGACGAATTTGCGTGATCTTTCGGAGGGGAATCACATGATACTGAAACGCTGCCTGTATACTGTTGTGACCCTGGCAGTCGCATTGCAGGCCGCGATGCTTTGGGCACAACAATCTCTTCAGCCCGAAAAGCAATCCACCCAAAGCGTCGGCACGGAATTTGAACTGTTGCCCTCAGTCCTCGACGGGATTCAAGTGGACGGGGCTCAAGTGGATGAGGCCCAGGCCGTCGATCTCACGACCGATCCGGTCCGCACCAGCGGCCTGCGTGACTTTTGGGGATATCGCTACGGGCAGGGTTCGATGGACTGGATCGTGGGCAACGGGAACCAGTTCGGCATGTTCTCGTTAAAAAACAATCATTATCAGCAAGCCGGCTTCGAATCGGGCATCGGCGTCGGCCTCGATTTCAATTTTGTCAGCGGCCCGGTTCAAACCGAGATGCCGCCTCGGCTCTATGATTTCAGCCTCGCGTACCAATGCCGCCGCCGGATTGGAGTTTTCGCCTACGACGTGGCCGCGTCGGTCATGGCCTCGAGTGATTTCGAAGGCAGCGCCCGCGAGGGCATCCGCTACCCGGGACATGCAGTCGGATATCTGCAAGTCCATCCCGCGGCCGAGCTTGTGTTCGGCGTCGACTATCTCGACCGTGGCGACATCAAACTCCTGCCGGTGGCCGGTCTCATCTGGATTCCGAATGACGACGTGCGCCTCGATCTAGTGTTCCCCCGTCCCCGGGCAACGTTTGCTTTGCCAACGTGTATCTGGCCTTGGCGTCTAGCCCAGGAAGACTGTAGTCTGACCGCGCCACCCAACCGCGAAGAACGACGGTTCTATATCGCCGGCGACCTGGGCGGCGGAACCTGGGCCATCGAACGCGGCGGCATGCACGACGACTTGGCCACATATCGCGACTTGCGCTTGAGCATCGGACTCGAATGCATCGAACAGTCCGGCTCCCGCTCCGCAATCGAAGTCAGCTACCTATTCGAACGCCGACTCATATTCACCTCCCACAACGGCAACATGAGACTCGACGACACAGCCATGATCCGCTGGATCGGAAGTTATTAAACTAACGTAAATCCAGAAAACGGGGCCTTAACACACAAGCGGTTATGGGTGGCCCGTTTAATTGTCCGCCAGAGACACCTGACGCCGTTTCCCATGGGTGAGCATTCGAGGTGAATCTCATAACAAGGATGCAATTGTGGGAAGCAACAACACCATAATAAGACCGGATAATATAAGAATGGAATAATCTTTTCTGACATCAGTTTCAGCAAGCGACGACGTTTTTCGCAACACAAGTGCAAAGATAAACACAACTGTCGAAATCCATGCAATTATTAGTGTCGTTTCGCAAGCATATGCAAGAATCCAAACAGCATACGAAACCTCCGTCAATCTTCCGTGGTCGCCCAGAAAGTATTGTCCATCGAGTGGTTCTTCCGGTCCGCCTCCAATGTAAATCGAGGTAGCTATAGCGATCGACCAACTCATAAGTGAACAAAAGAGTCCAATTGCCAGACGGCCGCGAAAGATATTATTGTCTTGCATCGATCAACTCCGTTTCTCCCTTGTCATCTCACGAATCGAAAATCAGTCCCATGAGTCGGACTCCGGTGGGATTTCTTTTCTGGCCGCATCTACATCGCGACCAAATGTGCCTGCTTCTTCCTTACCTAGTGGCGGTACTCCATCAAGAGCTTGATTCAACTCGCTAACCTTAATATTCTTGGCGTCTTCACCTAAATCCCTGCCTAATTCCGCTTCGATCTGATCCACCGTCGGTAGTGCCGATTGCAGGCTCGCCGGCAATGAACGGGTCAATTGGTAACTGGAAATGCCAATCGGCTTCTCAATACCGATCAACGAGTATTCCGCCAGTACATTGTCCTTGGTCTGGCAGAGAATCAGACCGATGGTGGGGGCATCCGTTTCATGCCGCAAGCGATCGTTGACGACGTTGCAGTAGAAATTGAGCTTGCCTGCATATTCGGGCTTGAACGCCCCCATCTTCAAGTCGATAACCACAAACGCCCGCAAGCGAAGGTGATAGAACAAGAGGTCTATACAGTAGTCTTCGTCTGCGACATCCAGGCGATACTGCCGGCCAACAAAGGCAAAGCCTTGCCCAAGCTCGATGAGAAACTTTTCCAGGTGGTGGACGAGACCCGCTTCAAGTTCGCGTTCGTGAAATGGTTTTTCTAGCGTCAGAAAATCGAAGATGTAAGGATCTTTAAGCGTTTGCCTCGCCAAATCGGATTGTGGAGCGGGCAGGCATTGGTCAAAGTTTGTCACAGCTTGACCTTGCCGCTGATGGGTGCCGGTGTCGATCATCAGCGCCAACGTATTCCGGCTCCACCCGTTTTTAAAAGTAGATTGCATATACCAAAGACGCGCGGATTTATCCTTGACCCGTTGCATAAGCAAGACGTTGTGTGCCCAGGGGATTTGGGCAACCGGCAGTTGCCCTGGCTCACCATTGGGCAATTGGGCAACCACTGGTTGCCCAATTAGCGGTGTCGCCGGAAAAGCATCCGGATACTCACGTGAAAATTGTACCATCAGCTTGATATTGCGTTCTGAAAAACCCTTCATCTCGGGCAATTCGTTTTGCAGGTCGCGGGCCAACCGGGGGATCACTCCGGCACCCCACTTTTCCTGCTGTTGTATGTGGGCTATCAGGCAACCGATATCCCAATACAGCCGGACCAGTTCGGCGTTGACGGCCAGCATTGCACGGGTCTGAGCTTGACGAATACGTGATTTGACATCAGCGAGCAGTTCACCGTAACGCTGCATATTGTCGTGCTTCATGATTGGCCTCATCGGTATAGCAATCGATCATGCAATCTAAAGGTAAACCAGCCGTTTCTTACAAGTCACGATGTCCATTGTATCGTGAAATGCAAGAACACCAATACACTAACGGCAATTGCACCACCAATAAGAAGGGGGAATTCTCTCTGTTTTCCCACACCGAACTTCACCCCCGCCCCCCTTGTCCTTCACTTCCGTGGGGGGTAGGATACTAGTTTTGTCTTTTTTCGTGGAGTCCACCTATGCGACATGTGCTTTGTGCCCTGGTTCAGAACGTGCCGGGCGTGCTTTCACACATCTCCGGGATGCTGGCGTCTCGGGGCTACAATATCGACTCTTTGGCTGTCGGCGAGACCGAAACGCCCAACCTTTCGCGGATGACGTTTGTGGTTGTCGGCGACGATAGCGTTTTGCAGCAGATTCGCAAGCAGCTTGAGAAAGTCGTTACCGTCGTGCGCGTGGACGACATCAGCTCACGGGACTTTGTCGAACGGGATCTGATGCTGATGACGGTTGCATCCAGTAGCGACAATTGGGGCTCGATTAAAGAACTGGTCGATATCTTCCGCGCCAAGATCGTCGACGTAGCGCCCGAGACCGTAATGATAGAAATTTCCGGGCCAGAGAAAAAGCTGGAGGCCTTTATTGAAATGATGCGGCCTTTCGGCATCGTCGAGCTGGTCCGCACGGGCCGCATCGCCCTGGTGCGCGGCAACGCCCAGGAAAAAAAAGACGACGAATAATTTCAACTTACCAACTATTTACCCCAACACATTCTATACAAAAAATTTTGCAGGAGTATTTGCAATGGCGGCCGAGATTTTCTATGACAAAGACGCTGATCTGAACCTTTTGAAAGGCAAGACCGTTGCCATCTTGGGATACGGTTCCCAGGGCCACGGCCATGCCCAGAACCTTCGCGACAGCGGCGTCAACGTGATCGTGGCCGAGTTGCCCGGCACGGACAACTACGAACAGGCCGTCAAGGACGGCTTCAAGCCCATGTCGGCCGCCGACGCCACCAAGAAGGCCGACATTATCACCATGCTGCTTCCCGACGAAGCCCAGGCTACCGTCTTCGCCAACGAAGTCCGCGACAACTTCTCCCCCGGCAACATCCTCGTCTGCTCGCACGGCTTCAACGTGCATTTCAACCAGTTCGAGATGCCCAAGGACGTGGCCACGATCATGGTCGCCCCCAAGGGGCCCGGCCACTTGGTTCGCGCCGAATACGTCAAGGGCGGCGGCGTGCCCTGCCTGATCGCCTTGGGCGACGGTGCCGGCGATGCCGAGCGTAAAATCGCTCTGGCCTACGCCAAGGGAATCGGCGGCACACGCGCCGGCGTGCTGGAAACAACTTTCGCCGAAGAGACCGAAACCGACTTGTTCGGCGAGCAGGTCGTTTTGTGCGGCGGCATCTCCGAACTCATCAAGACCGGTTTCGACGTCCTCGTCGAGGCCGGCTACCAGCCGGAAATGGCCTACTTCGAATGCCTGCACGAGGTCAAGCTGATCGTCGACCTGATCTATCAGGGCGGACTCAACTACATGCGTTACAGTGTCTCGAACACGGCCGAATACGGCGACTACAGCCGCGGCCCGCGGATCATCAACGAAGACACCAAAGAAGAAATGCGAAAAATCCTCAAAGAGATCCAAACCGGCCAGTTCGCCCGCGAGTGGATCCTCGAGAATAA
>CAZISU010000022.1:0-16011 GCA_964541935.1 uncultured Planctomycetaceae bacterium
GGCCGAGCGAATGGGCAGCGCACTGGCAGCCACCGAGTTTCACCTTCGACCCCTTTATGCGCGTCTCGGCGGGGACGGCCATTCTAGCCACCTTCACTTGGTACGTATGCACAAACTGCTCGGACCAGATGGCTATCCAGCGATACCTGGCCACCAAAGACGCCCCGTCCGCGCGTAAGGTAATCCTCGTCTCGCTTATGTCCGACGCAAGCGTGGCTATTTTCCTCAACATCTTGGGCCTGGCCTTGTTGGGATTCTTCATGTCGCAACCTCACCTGTTGGGCGACGAACAATCGATTATGACCAACTCCGACCAACTCTTCCCGCGCTTTATCGCCATCGGATTGCCGGTGGGTGTAAGCGGACTGGTCGTGGCCGGACTGTTGGCGGCCGCCATGTCGAGCCTTTCCTCCGGCATCAACTCGTCCTGTTCGGTTATCTCCGTCGACTTCGTCGACCGCTTCCGCAGGCGCACCGACCGCGTCGTCGAAACCGATCACGTTCGTCTGGCCAAGTACATCTCGGTCTTCGTGGGCATGGCCGTAGTCTTCCTCAGTAGCTTCGTCTGCATGGTGGAAGGCAACCTCGTCGAAATCGCCTTCAAGGTCGTAAACCTATTCACCGTGCCATTGGCCGGGCTGTTTATCATGGCCCTCTTCGTCCGCTGGTCAACACCCTTTGGTACAATCGTCGGCGCCTTGGCCGGATTGGTGGTTGTCGTAACCATCAACTACCAGCCGGAAATTACCTCCTGGCTAGGCTACCCGCTCTTCACGGAAATCAGTTTCCTCTGCGCAATGCCCGCCGCACTAGTGGTGCAAATTGGCGTGGGAATGCTCGCCAGCATCCCACGCATCGGCCGACGAGCTTGCGAAACCGAAGGCTATGACCAGAAGGCCGAGGTAGTGGAAGAATAAATTCAGGACCAGGGTTCAACAAACCGCGGGCCAGGGGCAGCCGTTGGCCTGTTGAAACGAGGGGATGATTGAAGTACTGCCAGCCGAGAGAGTGGTACTGCACCGCTCGATATAACCTTGCAGCTAGCTGACCGACTTGCATTGATTTGTACCGTTTGACTCGGCCGGGCCTAGCGTGTTCAATACTTAAAAGGCTGATGCCGGCCCCCGCTTGCATCAGCCTGCTTGTAACCCCACCTGAAATCTAACGTCCGCCAGATGGCGGATTGCCCAAGAGAGGCGTATTGAACATGCGAGTCCGGCCCTACCCGGCAGCCCTTAAGGCTGCATTGTTTTTCGTGTTGGTCACCATCGGAACTGTTTTACCCGCAAGCGCTTACGCCGCCGATGCGGGCTCTTGGCCACGTTTCCACGGTCCCAAAGGCGACAATATTTCGACCGATACGGGCCTGCTGAAGAAGTGGCCCGAGGGCGGTCCGAAATTGCTTTGGACAGCCACGGGCATGGGGGATGGATACTCGGGCGTGACAATCGCGGGCGGCATGATCTATACCAACGGCGATATCGACGGCAAGAACGTGATCACGGCCTTAGACATGAACGGCCAGATGCGTTGGCAGGTTGCAAACGGGGCGGCTTGGACGAAATCATTTCCCGGCTCGCGCGGCACGCCCACGATCGACGGCACGCGGCTGTATCACGAAAACGCATTGGGCGACGTGGTTTGCTTGAACGCGAAGACCGGCAAGAAGATCTGGGGGACAAATATCCTGCAGCGCTTCGGCAGTAATAACATTCAGTGGGCCTTGGCCGAATCGCTGCTGGTCGACGGCAACCGTTTGATTTGTTGCCCCGGCGGTCCCGAGACGATGATAGTTGCACTCAACAAGAAGACGGGCCGTACCATCTGGAAGTCGCCCGCGGTCAACGGCGAGTTGGTAGCCTACGCCTCATCGATTCTGATCGAGCAGGACGGCCTGCGGATGATTCTTACGATGACGCTCAAGTCGCTGGTGGGTGTGAACGCCGATACGGGCGACGTTTTGTTCAGCTTTCCGCATCCCACGAAATACGACGTCAACGCCACCACGCCGGTTTATCACGACGGACATGTTTTTATCAGTTCCGGTTACGGGACCAGCGGCTCGACGCTTTTGAAGCTGGACGTAAAGGGCCGCCGCGCGCGGGTCAGCAAGGTCTGGAACTCGCGCGAGTTGGACAACCAGCACGGGGGCGTGATTCTGTTGGACGGACATCTTTACGGCGCGGCCCATAAGTTTAACAACGGCAAGTGGATCTGCCTGGACTGGAAGACGGGCGAGATGCAATACGCGGAGAAGGGCGTGGGCAAAGG
This sequence comes from uncultured Planctomycetaceae bacterium, assembly GCA_964541935.1. Lineage (GTDB taxonomy): Bacteria > Planctomycetota > Planctomycetia > Pirellulales > Thermoguttaceae > JAFGTN01. Next base: position 2,272 of record CAZISU010000022.1, read on the forward strand.
CTCGGCCACGCTGGCCGAGGGTATGCTCTACACACTGAGCGAGAAGAAGAAAGCCGGCCTGGTGAAAGCTACGCCGCAAGGGCATGAGTTGGTCGGCGAGTTCAAGATCCCCTCGGGCGGGAAAGGTCCAAGCTGGGCACACCCGGTGGTTTGTGGCGGACGGCTTTATATTCGGCACGGGGATTTTCTGTATGCTTTTGATGTGCGTGCTAAATCCCGATGAACCTAATTTTGTGACGTCATTCACACTTTGTCTTGATTAGTGTAAATTAGTACCGATTAGTGTTCCCCTTCGTTCGTTTTAACCCCTTTATTTTCAGTAGTTTAAGATGATTCGCACACGCTTTGCCCCTTCTCCGACCGGCTATCTTCATATTGGCGGGGTCCGGACCGCACTGTTTTGCTGGTTGTTTGCTAAGCATAATGGTGGGAAATTTATTTTGCGGATCGACGATACGGACCAGCAGCGGAATGTGCAGGAGGCGTTGCTGCCGATCTTGAGCGGGCTGCGCTGGCTGGGGATCGATTGGGACGAGGGGCCGGGTGCGGTTGGCGAGCATGGAGAGGGGGAATTTGGGCCGTATTTTCAGTCGGAGCGGACGGAGAAATATGCAGAGGCGGTTGAGTTGCTTTTGCAGCGGGGACTGGCTTATCGCGATTATGCGACGACCGAGGAGATTCAGGCCGAGCGGGAAGCGGCAAAGCAAGAAAAGCGGGATTTTCTTTATAGCCGCAGTTGGATGGCGGAGACGCCCGCCGACCGGGAGCGGTTCGAGAGCATGGGACGCAAAGCTATTGTGCGTATGAAGATGCCGCGCGAGGGGACGTTGGTGATAGACGATCTGGTGCGGGGTAAGGTGGAATTCGACTGGGCGCGGGAGCAGGACCACGTTATTCAGCGGGCCGACGGGTCGTGTTTGTATCACTTGGCCAGTGTGGTCGACGATCATGCCATGCAGATATCGCACGTGATTCGTGCGGAGGAGCATCTTTCCAACACGCCGCGACAGATTTTTATCGCGCAGTCGCTGGGCTATGACTTGCCGCAATATGCACATCTGCCGTTTGTGGCGGAGCCGGGTAGCAAGAACAAGCTGAGCAAACGGAAGCTCAACAAGTATCTGAAGAATCAGGATTTTGCCAAGCTGGTCAAACACGGGCAGGCGATTGCCGATAAGATCGGGCTGGAGACCTCGCCCGAGGAATTCAACCCGGTGATTGTGGATTTCTATCGTCAGGTGGGGTTCTTGCCCGAGGCAATTGTGAATTATCTGGCGCTGTTGGGTTGGTCGCTGGACGACAAGACTGAGCACTTTACGCTGGACGAGTTGGTAAAACATTTCTCACTGGAACGGGTTAACAAGGCGGCGGCTAGTTTCGATGCGAAGAAGCTGCAATCTTTTCAGGAACGGCACATGCAGGCCTTGTCGGGTGACGAGAAGGTGAAAATGGTGATGCCGTTCTTGCAGCGGGCCGAGTATGTGACTTCGCCGGCCTCGGGTGTTGATGAGGCCAAGGTCGAGGCCGTGGTAGCGGCGACCGGGGATCGCATCAAGGTGGCCGGCGACGTGCTGGACTTCGACGAGTTCTTTGTGTCTGACGATGAGTTAGAGTTCGACGAGAAGGCGTTTGAGAAACGCCTGCGGAAGCCGGAGGACGCGGCGGGGCTTTTGCAGAAATTCAAAGAAGAGCTGGCCGCTACCGAAGCGTTCGACGCCGAGAGTCTCGACAAGCTGTTGCACGAGTTTGTCGAGTCGCAAGGGATTCAGATCGGGCAGATTATTCACGCGTTGCGGGTGGCTGTGACCGGCAAGGGCAAGGGCGTGGGGATGTTTGATGCGATGGCGCTGTTGGGCAAAGCGAGTTGTTTGAGGCGGATTGAGCGGGCTCTGGCGCGGGTTTAGGTGGGGGTGCGTGCAACTTGGCGTCTCTCTCATGGCCACGCAAGCGTGGAACATGGCACCCTGCGGTTGGGTGTCAATGTTTTTTTTGTTTTTGCATTCCATACGAATCCGGATGGCGGTTTTCTGTGTTTTCCGCCCTTTGCTTGCGCTTCGGGTTAGTATTGCCGCTGCTTGAGCTTAGTATTGCCAGCGGGTTGCTATTGGCGGGCCGGTTTTTTAAGATTGAGGTGTGTGGGCGATTTTTTGCATCATTTTTTTCGAGGAACACGAGTTATGAAACGTGCTATCTTGGCGGCGGTGGTCTTGGTTGTTTGTTTGACGGGTGTGCCGGGCGTTGCGGCGGAGGAAGGTGCGGCGGAGGATGGCGGGCAGTGGCGTTCGCTTTGCGATGGCAAGACACTCAATGGCTGGCATGCGGTGGGTGACGGCAAATGGACGGTGGAAGACGGCGTGATTATCGGGCGGGCGAACTCAGAGAAACTTTATGGGCTGTTGGTGAGCGACGAGGTATTTCGCGATTTCTCGGTGCGATATAAATTCAAGTGCGTGATCGGCGACAGCGGGTTTTATGTGCGGACGTATATCCTTCCGCCCGAGAAAGCGTACGGGCTGCAAGTTCAAGTTGGGAAAGCGAAAAGCGGAACCGGCGGGATCTATGAAAGCTACAAGCGTGCCTGGGTCGAGCGGCCCAGCGATGAAGATCAGTTGAAGTTTGTGAAGGACGACGATTGGAACGATATGCGCATCGACGTCAAGGGACAAACGATCACGGTGCATGTGAACGGTGTGAAGACGGCTGACCTGAAAGACGAAGCCTCGCGTCCGATCGGACATCTGGCGTTGCAAATGCACTCGGGCAATGTGATGGACGTGCGTTTCAAGGATATCGAGATCAAAGAGGGGCCGGATACGTCGGCCGACCTGAAGGTGGTCAAGGCCGGCGCTACGGGCGAGATTCTGTTGCGGGCGGCCGATGCGAAAGGCGTGGGACCGAAGATCAAGTACATGCCCAAATGGAAGGCCTTCGGCTGGTGGACGCAGAACGACTATGCCGAGTGGAAAGTGGACGTTCCCAAGGACGGGCTCTACGATGTTTATATGCAGTGGTCGCTGGACGACAAACAGGCCGGCAACAAGTTTTCCTTCGAGATCGGCGGAACTTTTGTCAACGGCAAGACCGCTGGGAGCGGTTCGTCGGAGACTTTTAAGACGGCCAAGATCGGGCAGATGAAACTCAAGGCGGGCGTACAAACGGCCTTGTTTTTGCCAAGCGGTCGGTTTAAGAACTCGCTGTTGGATCTGCGGGATGTTAAGCTCGTGCCCGTGAAGTAAGACCGGCGACGTTTGCGGTCTGCGGATGGGAAAGTGATCTTGCGGCAATCCGGCTACCCGGCGCCCTCGTGCATTTCACGAGGGCGCCGTTATATGGCAGCCGTTCTACCCTCCCCCTGATCGCTCAGCGAAGTTTCCCCCCCTGCACCATGGGAAACACGCGAGCGAGCCCAGTCCCAACCCCGCGAAAACGATGATGGCATTCGGCTCCGGTACGACGGTTAGTCGAAGAGCGTTAGGTTTGTATGAAACTTCCCAAAAGAGGTTTTGCTCGAGGCCGGGAAGGTTGCACAGGTCGAACTCACTCTCGGGTGCGAGTGATTCGTAGATAAGAACATCGAACGAATCGCCCCAGACCGGGATGAATCCCTCGGACAAGGATACATCGAGTAAGCCACCGAGTTTGGCCGTTCCGGTAATGATGATCTGATCGAAATCGTGGCCTGCCGTGCCTCCGTGGCCTGAGAGTTCCGTTTCCAGGGTTCCATAAAGATCCTGGCGAAAGTAACCATCAATTGTTCCGGTGCCGCGAAGTGTTCCTCCGTTTTGAAGAAGCGCGGTTTCAAGCAGACCATCGCGTAGGTTGATTTCGTTTCCGTGGTAACATTCAATACGGCCTTTTGCACTAATTATGCCACCGTTAAATACGGAAACGCTGTTATTGATGTTACTTGGGCTGTTGTATTTTCCGATTCTTAAATTCGAATTATACTCGGACATAATCCATTTTGAACCGGGGCCGGCAACAATGACGGAAGCAGGAGCCGATTCGTTAAAGATCCCCAAGCAGCCGGAGCGTGATTTGACGACACCACCGTCAGCTATGAGGAGATTACTATCAACGTACAGCCAGTTTCCAATAATCCACGAACTGCCCATGCCGATGACCTTAGCTCGTGTTACAGCGTCTTCAACGCCACGAATATATGTCCCGCCTTCGCAATCATCAAAGCCGCTGACCACTTTTCCGCCGTTGGAAATTTCAAGGTAAGCGCTGCCTTGCGTGCCGATATCAAAACTACCATGGACAGTCCATGTTGAACCGGGCCCGGAGACAAGTGCTTGTGTAGCGGATTGCCCTTGCCAATCGCCCTGCAATCGTGTCCATAATCCTGTGTGGCTTGAGTGAGGTCCAAGTCCACTGGTGAGAGTTGCGCCGTTGATGATTTGAAGGGTAGACGAGCCTTCGACTTCGAAGTCACCGTAGATGTTCCACGAGGAGCCTGGTCCATTAATTATTACACCCGGCCCGATGTCCTGATTTCCATCGTGCAAACGTGTTAGAAGCTTGTTGCCACTTGAGTTGGTCCCAAGGCCAGTACTGACTCTAGCGCCGTTTGATATTGATAACGTGGAAAAACCAACAACTTCAAAATCCCCATATAGATCCCACGAAGACCCCAAGCCAGAGACCCTGGCTTGAGAATAGTTATATTGCCCGGCTGAAGCGATGCCGGTTAGCTTGGATAATCCGACATCACGGCCACTGACTACCCTGGCGCCATCTGATATCGAAAGGCAAGCATCTCCGATGTCATCACCAATTTCAAAATCTCCCACAACAGTCCAAGTTGAATTCAGGCCGGCGACCGATGCGCATGAACCGGCAAGGATGCGTGTGGGAGTAAAGGTTTTATTATAGGACTGGCCGCTGATAAGAGAACCGCCGTTTGTTATTGCTAGATTAACGTCACGAGTCCGACCAAGATCCAAACCTCCAACGACAATCCATTGAGAGCTGGGCCCGTCGATGTAGGCTCCACGTGCTTCATGCAAATCGTCCAAGATTGTCTTATTATTAAAGTAGTTTTTCGTAATCAGAGTGCCACCGTTATTAACTTGAACTTGTCCATTAATGTCGATAACATATGCAGAAATGTCCAGCAGTGAACCGGGATCCTTTACAATGATTGGGCCACCGTGGGCATATAGATACTGTTCTACAATCTCAATAGTTTCGCCGTTTTCCACTACGAGACTATCCGCCATGGCGGCGTCAGTGATGGACCAGCTTACTACTGTGGCGATTGTTGCCACGACAAATACTGTGTTACGGACCGTTGGTTTCGACTTGTACATTATAATTCTCCCCGTTTATGCCCTAGGTAAAGATGAATGATTGGAATGATATTTTGGCAGAGCGCTGGCGCGTACAAACAGCGTTTCGAGTCGAGACGACTCGCCTAGAAAAGGCCCTCCTGATTTGTTCCGTTTGCCCTTTTGGCCCGTGCGCGATTTCAGCGAAAAAACTTGCGAGCCAATTTGTGGAGTCTTGGTCGCGAGCGTGTGGCTGCGTTGAAATCGTGCGTTACCTTGCTTGAAGGTTTGGCAACCTGCTGGGTAACTATTGTGATTTTAAGGTTATCAGAAAGCTTGTCAAGCAGAAAACTTATTTTTTGCGATTAACGCTCAATTTTGTGAAAAATCACGATCATTCGGAACTGTCGTGCTTGCTTGGGCTGGCCCTGGCTCGAATTTTAACAGCAAATCCTGACAATAATCGCCGTAAGGGTGAAGCGGAAAGTGCCCTTGCAGGTCTCGGTTTGGTGGCGGAGAATTGACAGCAAAGTTTGCTCGTCAGAACACAGAGAGAATGCAAATATGCGTGATGTTCGAGTTGCTACCGCACAGTTTGAGCATCGAGACAACGACCGCGAGTATAACTTGGGGCGGGTTCGCGAGTTGACTCGGCGGGCCGTTGAGCGGGGTGCTGAGATTGTCAGTTTTCATGAGGGTTGTTTGTCGGGGTACAGTTGGATTCAGCCGTTGGGGATCGAGGAGTTGCGGGCGGCGGCCGAGGCGGTGCCGGACGGGCCTGGCGTGCGTGGATTGATCGAGATCGCGCGCGAATTTTCGGTGGTGGTTATGGGTGGGTTAATCGAACGCGACGAGCAGGGGCGGTGTTTCAATACATATGTGACGGTGGGGCCCGACGGGTATATCGAGAAGTTTCGCAAGTTGCATCCCTTCGTCAACCCGAACCTTACGGCGGGTGACGAGTTCAAGGTTATCGAGTTGGCCGGTTGCAAGGTCGGGTTTTTGATCTGCTACGACAACAACCTGGCGGAGAACGTGCGCGTGACGGCGATGATGGGCGCGGAGATAATTTTCATGCCGCACGTGACCGCTTGTTTGCCGTCGAAGATGCCCGGGCGGGGGACGGTGGATCGGGACCTGTGGGAGAACCGCGAGCGCGACCCGGTGCGGTTGCGGCAGGAGTTTCGCGGATCCAAGGGGCGTGGCTGGCTGATGCGTTGGCTGCCCACTCGCGCGTATGAGAACGGGGTTTATGTGGTTTTCAGCAATCCCATCGGCTGGGACTACGACACAGTGAAGCCGGGGCTGGCCATGATTCTCGACCCATTTGGCGAGGTGTTGGTCGAGAGCCACGCCCTGGACGACGACGTGGTGGTGGGCCTGCTTACGGCCGATAAACTAGACGACGCCTCGGGCCGAAGGTATATCAACGCGCGGCGGCCCGAGCTTTATGGAAAATTGGTCGAACCGCACGAGTCGGTGACGTCGCCGGGTTGGCGGATGGAGCACGAGGAGTGATGGGTTTTGGATTTCGGCGTGCAGTGGGCAGAATTCGGCGTACTAAATTCGGCCTTTCAGCTTGTACCAGACGATGCCCTGCCATTCGTGCATGGCGATGGACAAGTTTTTCAGGGCGTGAGCGTTTGGCAGGAAGAGCGCGGGTGAACACTGTAGTTGAGTGGCGCGAAAATGGCAAGCGGCGGGCACAACCTCGATACCCTGTTGGGCGAAACAGAGGCTGGCCCGATACATGTGCGTAGCGTCGGTGACCAGGGCAATGCGTTCGATACCCCGCTGTCGCAAAATTTTAGAGCTTAGCAGGGCGTTTTCGTGCGTGCTGGTCGAACGATCTTCCACGATAATATCCGCCGGAGAGACATTCAGTTGGACGATTAAATCCCGCATCAGCTCGGCTTCCGATACGCCCGAATAATTGGGATCCGAGTAACACCCGCTGAGCAAAATGGTACAACTTCCGGTGGGCGCTTTGGCGTCTTTTTTCCTGGCGTGGTAGAGTTGGGCGGCGTCTATGCAGCGGTAGATCGTGCTATCCGAAAGTTCTGCTTCTTGAGGGTGCGAATCGATGTGGATGCGGAGTCCGCCCGATAGAACGACGATTGTGGAAATGTCATCGGGAATTTTTTCCAATTGCACGTACGACGATTCCAGGGATCGCAAGGCGAAGTGGCCCACCAGGCCGGTACAGGAGAACGCGAAAAGGAGAATGACCACGGTCGCGACAATGAGTCGGCGACGTCGGCCACGCTTTTTTCGCCAGAGCAAGAGCACCGCCAAGATCGCGCAAAGGAAGCCGAAAGCAAGAGGCTCAAAGAGGTAGACTAAGAATCTATACACGGGTCTTCCTTAACTGACGGCCGGTCATGGCTGAGTGAGGATAGGGCTGGTATGCCTATATTATCCTCGAAGAAAGGGGCCGTGAATAGAGCTTGTACGCCTACTGGCCGGGCATGTCTCCGGCAGCGTTTTCGAAGGTCGTGGCGGACGACTGTCCCAGGGCCACGATACCGGTCATGGCGACGAGTACGATCAAGGAAAGCATCAGTGCGTACTCGACGGCTGCCACGCCGTCCTCGCTGCGTAGGAATCGTAAAGTCTTTTGTGCTAGATAGTTAGTCATGATGTCATTACTATTCTTGTTTTGTTAAGAGATTTCACCGTCGAGCGACGTGGCCTTATGGAAACTTTAGGTTGGGAACTTATGGCGAGCAAGGCGTGGCATTTGTGAGGCTGAATTACTAGTCGGCGAGGCATGAGAGAGTCGCTGCGACCGGTGTGTTCCGTATAACCGGTGGCGTTTGCGTATGTGAATAGTTTCGATCTATTCGAGCGAAAGCTAATATAACCTCTGCGACCGCGCTAAACGGAACGTCAGTCCGCGCATCGATCTTGCCAGTAGTTACGCAGCTTGTGGAACTCGTCGAACATGATCTTTGGCGAGTGAGGGTCGACGCCGACTCCTTGCCAATCGAGATAGTCGAAGGCGATCATGCCGCCCGCGGGCACGCTCCAGTTTTCGACTAGCAGTCGGGCTTCCTCGCGGATATCCGCCTCGTCGCCCTTGGGCAAGGTCGATTGAATATCGACCGTAGCCATGAAACACACCTTGGAGCGGAACTTTTGGCCGAATTCGACGAGGTCGTAAGCCCGCGACTGTTGCATGTTCAAGACGTCGACGCCCAATTCGATCAGTCGCGGCACGAAGTTGTTGATGCGGCCGCAGCTATGCAGTATCACATGCCAGCCGAAATCGTGCATGAGATCGAAAAGCTGCTTGTAGCGGGGGCTGAAGAACTCGTCGAGAATGGCGGGGCTAACGAACGTTCCGCCCTGCGTGCCCCAGTCGTCGGTCATGAACAGCCCGCCGATGGCGTCGCCGAAGCGGCGGTGCAGTTCCTCGCATTGCCGCAGTTTGAAATCCAGGATCATGTCCAGCACGCGATGAACCCGCTGGGGCTCGATGTAAAAATCCTCCATGGTGTTGGTGAAACCACGCAATTTGTGCAGGCGGGAGAACAGCAGCGAGTGGGCCGTGAGCACCACGTAGCGGTCTTCGGCCTTGTCGAGCATGGGGCCGAGACGCTCGTAGTAGAACGGATTGCAAGGGTCCGGCGGTCGATAGGCGTCCAGGGCCGACCAGTCGGCCAGTGGAAACTCGGAGACCTGCCCGATGTTTTTCACGTCGGTTGATTCCCAACCGCACCCCCAGTCGTCGTGCCCCAGCTTGTCAAAGAACCAACCGGCCTCTTGGCGATCCATTTCCCAAATGTCATGCACGTCGTTGGGAACTTCGGGCAACTGGTGTTGCCAAAATGGCAAACGCGGTGGGTTGTCAAATTCGATTGCGCGACGGACGATTTCCTTCGACTCCATCAAACGCTTCCTTCTTGCAGGAGGAATTTTTGCACGAACGTTTATCTAACCAGCAATAAGCCGCAGCACCTCGTCGAGAACCAATCCATTGGTGACGATGCCTTGGCCGGAATGCATTGTGGGCCGGCCTTTCCAATCGGTGAACGTTCCGCCGGCTTCGCGCATGATGGGCAGCAGCGGTCCGGCGTCCCAAACGGCCATGATGGGGTCGACCATCAGGTCAGCTCGTCCGGTGGCGACCATGGCGTATCCGTATCCATCGCCCCAGGTGCGGCAAACTCGCGCGGCTGCTTGCAGTCGCAGGTACGCGTCGTGGCGTCCGATTTCGCTGAAGCCGTCGACTTCGCTGGTGAGGAAGAGCCCTTCGGCGAGTGTTGCGCGTCGCGAGACCCTGGCCGGCGTCGGCCTGGAGTCGCCAGAAATCTGCCAGGCACCAAGCCCGTCGGCGGCATAGACGCAATGGTTCAGGGCCGGCATGCAGATCACGCCCAGAATGCTCTCGCCGCCGTGTTCGACGGCCACCAGCGTGCTGTAGAGCGGCACGCCGTGTACGAACGATTGGGTGCCGTCGATGGGGTCGAGTATCCAGCGGAATCCGGTCGAGCCCGGCTTGTCGTCGAATTCTTCGCCAAGGATCGCGTCGCGGGGGAATTGCCCGCCGATCTGTTTACGCAGGCTCTGTTCGGCTTGCCGGTCGGCGACCGTCACCGGCGAATCGTCGGCCTTATGTTCGACCGGCAGATCGTCGCTGCGAAAGTAGTTCAATGTCGTCTGTCCGGCCAGACGCGCCGCGCGGACGGCAAAATCGAGGCGGTTTTTCAGTTCCGAGTTTTGCATGTCGTTATTCCCTTGCGCTAAGGATTTCCTGACGGTATCGCCGCATGACGTCGCTTCGCAGCAGGATACCGACCACGCGCCGCGAATCGCCCTCGACTGCTTCGACCGGCAGGCTTTCCACGTCGCTGGCGCCGAAGTCGCTTAGGGCTTCGAGCAGATTGGCGTTGGTGCGGACCGCAATGGGTGCCGAGAGCGCGATGTCCAGGGCGTTGACCAGTGTCGGCGAGATGTCGCTATCGAAAGCCCGGTCCAGGTCGCCCGGGCGGATGATGCCTATCAACTCACCGGCATCGCCCATAACCGGCAGGCATTCGATGTGCGGATTGGCCCGTGCGACGCGAATAATCTCCGTCAAATCGTCGCCCGGTTTCACGGTCGGGAAGTGCCGGATCATTACGTCGCGAACCATGATATGTTCGAACCGGTGCATATCGTGGCCGCGGGCAGTCGTCTCTTCGCGGCGGCAGAGTTTCTTCTCGTAGATGCTTTCGGGGTCGATGAAACGTGCCACGACGCCGGCCAATCCGGCGGCGATCATGATCGGCAGGATAATGCGGTAGTCGTGCGTCATTTCATAAACGATAAGGATCGCGCTGAGCGTGCCGTGCGTGGTCCCGGCCACGACGGCGCCCATGCCGATGATGGCGTACAACCCGGGGTTGGCCGACATGGACTCGGGCAGCAGCAGGTTGGCGGCAATTCCGAACGACGCACCCAAGGTCGCGCCCAAGAACAGCGAGGGCGCAAAAATACCGCCGCTGCCGCCGCCGCCGAGGGTGATGCTTGTCATAATCGGCTTGAGAAACGCCAAGGGCAGCAGCCACCAGAACTCGGCCAAAAGCTGCGCGGGATCCAGCCGCATGATCTTCGATTCGCTGGGAACTTTCACCGTGGGCTTAAGCTCGGCATCGGCAATATTTTTCGTTTCCGCGGGCTTGCTCAGGCTTTCGAGATGCAAGGCATGGTCGACGACTTCGTAGCCGACACCGAACAGCGGCGGTAGCGGCAGCTCTTCATTTTTCTGGGCCGCTGCCGTTTGATTTTGCGAGTCTTTGGCGACCACCGAGGGTGGAAGCATCGGATACAGGGCACCGGCCAGCCCGACGATACCGCCCAGCACCAGCGCCCGCAACCACCACTGAGGAAGGCGGCGTTCGCTGACATCTTCGATCCAATACAGCATTTTCGTGAACGCCACGGCCGCCAAGCCACACAACAGTCCCAGCAGGAAGTACGACGGCAATTCGATCCATTCGCCATGATACACGTGTACGATGCCCGGAAAAGCCGGCTGGAAACCGTGCTCCCCGCTGTGGCTTTGCACGACGTCGGCCAATACGCTGGCGATGACGATGGGCGTAAGACTCTCGACGGCGAAACTGGCGAGGATGATCTCGCTGGCAAACATTACGCCCGCCAGCGGGGCATGGAACGTAGCACTGATACCGGCCGCCGCGCCGGCCGCGACCAGAACCTTGACGTTGCGGGGCGAGAGCTTGAACATTTGGGCGGCCATGCTGCCCAGCGACGAGCCGATTTGGACGATAGGCCCCTCGCGACCGATCGACCCACCCGTGCCAATACATATGCAACTGGCGAATATCTTGACAATCGAAACGCGGGGGCGAATCACGCCGTCGTGGCGGCCCACGGCCAGAATCACCTCGGGCACGCCGTGGCCTTGAGCCTCGGGCGCAAACCGCCGCGTGAACCAGGAAACGCCCAAAAGCCCCAGCGCCGGCACCATGCACAGCCCGATCAGCCAGAGGGTGTTCGTTTGCGAGAGGAACAAAAACGGTTCGACCGTAAAGCGTGTCACGAAGTGGATCAGATACGTAAACAACACGGCCCCGAAACCGGCTAAAATACCAATCAGCACCGCCAGGAAGGTGGTCAAAGTGCCTTTGTGGAGCCTGCTAGAGGGAACGAGCAAAGATGTTTTATCAATAGATTTTTTTGAAAGCCAAAACATTTGTTTTGAAAGGAACCGGAAGATTTCGCCAGGCAATTCATCAATAGGTGGCCGTCCGCTTGGCGATTATCGCAGAAGGTCGGAGAGTCTCGACGACGTGCAATCCCTCATCGTACCATCGTATGTTGGCACGGACAAGGGGCACGCTAACAAGGCTCGCCAATGCGAGGGCTTCTTCGTAGGCCGGGTTACAACCCGGCTGTGAAGTTCGACAATCGACTCAAAAGTCGGGTTGTAACCCGGCTTACTCGCCTATTCGCTGGCTAATACTTCGGCCGGTTTGGGCAATAGATGAGCCAGCTTGACCGTTGAGAGTTGCCGCCGTGATTCCTCCGTCACGTCCATGATGGCTTCTTTGAGCCTGGATTGCGACTCGGACGGCAGGCCGTCACCCAAAGGTAGGTTTGACACCAACGGGCCGTCGATAGCCTCGATGACGTCCAGCAGAGAGATGTCGCGTGGATCGCGCTCGAGCGAGTATCCGCCGTCGACACCACGGGTGGAGGTAAGGATTCCATGTGCGACGAGGTTGCGCAGGATTTGCAACAAAAACCTCTCCGGCATTTGTCCCTCGGCCGCCAGTCGGCTACATGGGACCGGATCGCTGGAATTTTCGTGAGCCAGGTGAAGGCTGGCTTGGACCGCGTAGGCCACTGTTCGTGATAATTTCATTTTTTATTCCCCTTTGACATGGGGATAATATGGGTTTCATATGCTTATGTCAAGCAAGTACACTCCAAATAGACGGTATTCGGCTCTACTGAGGGGGTAAGGCAGTGTAAATCGCACTCTACAGGGGGGGCGTGTTTTAAGAGCAATACTGCAGCAGGTCCATCGAAACTCTGGCTTGAAGACGTAACCCCTGACTGAGAAGATACTTATCGCTAAATCACCACCGCCTTTGCTTGCCTGGACTTGTGTCCAAGCAGTTGCACAATTCGGAGTGTCCTGTGAAGTGAATCAATTAGAAAGTGACTATTTGATGTTATCTAGGGGCTTTTATAAACCCGAAGCGCAAGCGATGGATGAAGTGGCTTTGGGCTAACTTTGTCGAGATCTCGTTTATTCTTACTCGCTTCCCCTCTGGTTCCCTCGCTTGCGCTTCGGGTTAATATGGTGGGCTCTTCCTCGCTTGCGATTCGAGTTAGTATGTGTGGGTGTTCGTGGATACGCGCTTGACACCACCCTAATGTACGGGCAGAATGAAAGTGCCTTTACCCGGCTGGGCTAAGTTTTTTTCTGACAGTATCGTTCTGCACCCACCTTCGAGCAGGATTCACCCGTGCCGCCAAAAGGAGTTCACAATGTCCCATTTCGCCCCCGCCCGTTGTCATACTAGCCGTTACAATAATGTCCGCTGTGCGGCTATTGGCCGGGCTTTTTTACCGATTGTGCTTTTTTCGCTAGCAATACTACTGCTTGTCTCGCCGGGCGATGTTCAAGCCAAAGAGGGGCAATATCGTATTTCGACGTTCAGTTGCGATACCTCGCCGCCGTTAGACGGCCACCCGCTGATCTGGCTTGTGCGGGTAAAAACCATCGAGACCCCCTTGCTGGCCAAGGGTGTTGTGATCGAGAACGGCGACCAGCGCTACGTCCTCTGTGCGCTGGACTGGTGCGGCTTGTGTAATTCGTCCTACGAGCTGTTTCGCTCGAAGTTGGCGGCCGGGGCCGGAGTCGACGTTTCGCACGTGGCCATTCAATGCGTGCATCCACACACGGCGCCCTACACCGACGGCGACGCCCAAAAGCTCTTGGAGCAATTCG
>CAZISU010000023.1:0-15893 GCA_964541935.1 uncultured Planctomycetaceae bacterium
GTTTGGGCCGACAAAATTCAGCAACCGACGGTCTCGCCCAAACGGGTTGCGATACCCGCGGGCGCGGCGGCCGAATATTCGATTGCCGTGCCGTCGCGAGCGGCTGGTGAATACGAACTTTCGCTCGAATGCCGCACCCAAGACGCAGCCACGACCGCTTGCAAGCTGTCGTTTGCGGTGGAGAACTACTATCGCTCGGATTACGGCAAACTTATTTCAGGCGGCCCAAACGCCGTCTGGTGCTGCAACGCCACACACAAGGTCTCGCCCCAGCGCCCGGCTCCCGTGCAGACCGCAAAAGCCGCCAAACTGGCCGCCGCGCGAAACGACTTCGAGGCCGTACAGGTTGTGGTGCGACCCGAACGGGGCCTGAAGAATCTCACGGCCTCGATCGATCCGCTGGTCGGGCCGGACGGCGCCACCATCGGCCCCGAGGACTTGCAGATTCTCCGCGTCTATTACCACATGACCGAAAACCCAACCGACGGCACCGGCGTGCGCGATCGATGGCCCGATGCCTTGCCGCCGCTAGACAAGCCTATCGACGTGGCCGCTGGCGAAAACCAGCCATTGTGGATCTTGGTCCGCGTTCGCAAAGACGCCAAGGCCGGCGATTATTCGGGCAGCCTGAAGCTCAAGGCCGACGGCTGGGAGGCCACGGTGCCGCTGGCGCTGCACGTCTGGGATTTCGCCTTGCCCGCAAAAAACCACCTCGACACGGCCTTCGGTTTCAGCCCCAGCAACGTTTTCCGCTATCACGGGCTCAAAACCGAAGCCGACAAGCGTCGCGTGTTGGACATGTACATGCAAAGTTTCGCCGACCATCGCATCAGCCCATACAACCCCGCGCCCATGGACCCCATTCGCGTCAAGTTCGACACCAAGTCCGACCCGCCGAGTGTGAACGTCGATTTCTCGGCTTTCGACAAGGCCATGGCCCGTGCGGTCGATAAGTACAATTTCACGGGCATTCGCCTGCCTATCAAAGGTATGGGCGGCGGCACGTTTCACGCCAGATACGCTCCCAAAATCGGCCTCTTCGGCGAAGAAACGCCACAATACAAGACCCTGTTTTCCAGCTACGTGAAACAGATCGAGACGCATTTCCGCGAAAAAGGCTGGCTGGACATGGTGTATGTCTATTGGTTCGACGAGCCGGATCCCAAGGACTATGAATTTGTCCGCAACGGCATGGAACGGCTGCACAAGTACGCTCCCGGTCTGACACGAATGCTGACCGAACAGCCCGAGGAAGGCATCATCGGCTGCGTGGATATCTGGTGCCCGTTGACGCCACACGACGACCCCGAAATCCGCCAGGCCTGTTTCGACCGCGGCGAGCGGATGTGGTGGTACGTTTGTTGCGGCCCCAAAGCGCCGTATTGCACGCTCTTCATCGACCACCCGGCCACCGAGTTTCGCGTCTGGCTGTGGCAAACTTGGAAGCGGGATGTGACCGGCATCTTGATTTGGCAATCGAACTACTGGACCTCGAGCGCGGCTTATCCGCAAACCGCACAGAACCCCTACGAAGATCCCATGAGCTATGTTAGCGGCTATTCGACGCCGGCAGGCACGAAGCGGTTCTGGGGCAACGGCGACGGGCGGTTCATGTACCCGCCCCTGTCGGCGGCAACGCCCGGCCGCTCGGGCAAAGCGCCCGTCATCGAGCCGCCAGCTTCCAGCATCCGCTGGGAAATGCTTCGCGAGGGTATCGAGGATTACGAATGCCTTTACATGCTACGCGAACTGCTCGCCAAAAATCGCAAGAATCTCCCCGCCGCCGAAGTCGCCCGCATCGAGTCGCTGTTGGCCGTGCCCGACGAGATCAGCAAAACCCTCACCGAGTTCACAACCGATCCCTCGCCGATTTACTCCCGCCGCGCCGAGGTGGCCAGGGCCATCGAGGGGCTTTTGAAAAAGTGTAAATAAGTTTCACCGCTTGCGTCAGCGACGCGCCAAATGCAACCAATAAAGCAGGGCTACCCGCCGAAGAAGAGAAAACAGTCGAGCGTCATGGACCATCTACGCATGGCACATGACGCTCGAACTTTTGCGATGTTTACACCGTCAATCAGCGATTGGTCAATCAACGATTGAAGCAAAATCTCAGGAAGAAGCCATCCAGGATCAAGTCGTTGCTCGAATTACTGAACTTATCTTCATCTACATCGTCCTCGAAATCAATTCGCGAGCCGGTGTTCCCCCAGATGGCCATTTCATAGCCAAAGGCGACTTCCCAGGGGCCTCGTTGATAGGCCATGCCAAGGGCTGTTTCGATTACGGGCACGGCTTGGTAGCATGTATCTGAAACATTTACGAGATTGTAGGCAGCCAAACTGTAGCGGTCATGTTCGGTATAGGTCGAGTCGACACGCGCGGCCAAGACCGAAATGGCGCCTTTTCCAAACAGGCTGAAGCCACCGCGAACATTCCAATCGAGTTGGCCGCCCGCGCGAATGCCATAGCCGTCTAATTTGATGGGGTTGTGGATATTCACCGAACGTCCATTAACGCTATCAGCGTAGGTGATGTCGATTGTCTGGTCGATCATTGCATAGCGAAAATCGCCGTAAAGAGAAAAATTGACCCGCTGGCAAGAGTCCATCGCGAATCGGCGGCTAATCATGAAGTCGAGTACATCATAGTCCAACGTAGCGTTGGCTGAGACAGAAGTTGAAAATCTATCACCAATGATCGAATCGGGATGCAGCCGTGTCCCCCAAAGCGAGCCACCCGCCGGCTGAGTTACCGTAAGCTGATCTTTCGTCCTGTAGGTTTGGTATTCCATCGAGGCGTCCCAGCAGGGACCAAGATGGTAGCCCAACACAACTCGGGCGCCGTTATCGCGATCGTAATTCAAGTTGACCTGATCGCCCTCAACTCTGGCGTCAGTATTGGGGTCTACGATCACGAAGTCCATGCCGCTTCGCCGAGCCTTCCAATTGATCCAGTCGGCCGACGCGAAGAAGCCCGACTCTTGGTCCGCCGCCGCAGAAAGCGGCGGGGCGGCGGCAAAAGCCGCCAACAATAAACAGATCGTTCCTACTCTCATTTGTTTTCCTTCCGTGAAATAAAGCCCCTCTATTTGTTTTCCTATACGGTTTTAGTCGTGTGGAGTTGGGTGTGTTTTTAATTTATATTCGCGACGAGCAACACACTGTGCGGGTTGTAATGAAGCGCGGGTCGTCATGAAGCGATAGGCGAAAAATTTGCCAATTGTGCGTATCCAATGTGCTGTGAGTCTCGTAGGGCACTTCGGAGACGTACAAGATAAACTTTTTCAATATTGCGGACCTTGTGGCGAATATGTAATATGAAAAATGGTTATTAGTATCCGCAAAACAATTAAGGGAGATGGAAATGCGAAAAGCAGGTTGTTTTTTGGTTATGGCTATCGGCGTGGTCGTACTAGCGGGGTGTGGCAAATCGGCCGATTCGCTCATCGAGCGGCAGATTAGTGATACCAACAAACTGGCCGACGCCATGCAGTCAGATTCGCCGGAAAGTGAAATCAAGGCCCTCAAGGAGAGCTTGACGAAGACATCCGAATCGCTCGAGGAACTCAATCTGTCCGCAGACGACAAGAAGGCTCTGGAGAAGAAGTACGGCAAAGAAAATGCTGCGGCCCAGGCCAAATTGCTCAAGGCCATGACCGGCCAAATGGGCGAAGCTATGGGCAAGGCCATGGAAAACATGATGCGAGAGATGCCAACGCCGTAGGGTCTACACGCAAAATCACACACAATCCCAACAAAACCACCCCCCCAGGGGTGGTTTTTTCCTTGTGTGAACCCGCGAAAACGGTTATCTTAGAGATTGTCTCTTTGACTAGATTCTGGACGCTTTAGGTGTGTCCGCCAGTCGAAGAGACGTTTTGCCACAGGCCGCGTTTCGCCCGCAACAGCCCGGTTGTTTTTGCATGCCCACATTTGACCCGAATTCCCGACAACGCTTATTTTTAGGCGGATTCCGCTTGGCATGCGCGGCATTCTGTTTAACCGTGTTTTGCATATGGGCAAACGGGCAGGCACGCGCAGAGCTTGCCCCCATCTCCGATCCGGATATAATCTTGGGCGATTGGCCGCAATACGTAGATGCGATCGAGCAGGCCGACTACCCGCATTACCAAGGACCGGCACTGGTCGACACGCCCGGCGGTGATCTGGCGGTGCGTGCCTGGCAATACTCTTCCACCCTCGACGCTATCGTCGAGAGCAACAACGTTCTCGCCAGCGAGCAGACGGCCCTGATTGTGGTCAATCCCTGGGGCATCGAAGACGGCCAAGGCTGGGACTTTCCCAAGACATACAACCCCAGCGGCCATGCCTTTTTGGGCATACTGCCCGACAACGAGCATTATAACAACCAGTTGCACGACGCCGTCAAAGGCTTTGTCGATGACACACGCGGCCGAGTGCCGTTGCTGCTCTACGGTATGCCCGGCTCAGCCGATTCGACGCGTTATAAGCTCTACCGCGACTACACTCATCAGCCCAGCGTTGCCGATCGGGCGGAGGGCCGCACCGAGATCGCAGACTATTTCGATGCCTTAACGAGCAGCCAGTGGCCCGATAAGATCCCCGTACACGCATCGCTTAGCAACGCACCCGGCGACGTGGTGGCTTACGATGACTTGGGTTACAGCCAGTTGAAGACCTTCTTACAATCGTACGGCATAGAAAACGTCCTGCTGGCCGGCTACGCGGCCGACACGGACCTGGCAACGGCGCCGGCCGGTTACGTGAACTTGAAAAATGACTTCAACGTTTTTGTGGTCGGCGACGCCACGATGTCTGTCTGGCCGGTGACGACCGACATTCCTCCCCAGTACACGAAAGTTTCCACTCGCGACGCCGTAATCGCCGCCGCCACTGACGAAAGCTCCGTCGCGGCCACGCAGATCTCCTGGATCGAGCAACTGGCCCACGACCCGGCCGGCGGTCCCACCTGGCGAGGCGGCCTGCTTGCCAGCATGGGCGAATGGAATAACTGGCAGAAAACGGTCTCTGACGACGATCCACTGCAAGATTCGCGGCGCGCGGCCGACTATTGGGAAACGAGTTTGGACTCCGCCACTTACAGCACCGATAACTTCGCCGACGAATTCGACGAGGGCAAAATCGAAGTGCTGGGATCTTACCAAGGCCAAACCAACGTCGCCAAAGTCAATCCGCAACAAGAGCTGGCACTGCATCTGCCCACCCCGGGCGAGGATTCATCGGAAAGCGAGGTCTGGGTCAAAATTACTTGGCTCCGCGACGATGGCAGCCCCAGCCAAGAGCCGCTTTGGACCTTGGATTTATATAACGGCGGCACCCCGGGCGGCGACGGCACATTGACGCGGGAAAGCCGCAACGTGGGCGCGGGCGGTTGGTTGACCGACGTCTATACGGCCACGCTTGCCGCCGATGCCGAATCGACAATACTGCGTCTAGGTTTTGCCAACGACCCGGCCTACGTTGACTCGATCGTGGTCGATTTGAAAATCGGCATGCAGAACTATCCGGGCGATGCCAATCACGACGGCCGCGTCGACGAAATCGATGCCACGCTCCTGGCCGCCAACTGGGGCGCGCAAGGCGGGGCAACCTGGAACCAGGGAGATTTTAACGGCGACGGTAACGTCAACAACACCGACGCCGCGGTTATCGCCGCCAACTGGCTGCACAATTTTCTAGAGCCAACGGCGGTGGCAGTGCCCGAGCCATCGACGACGTGCTTGTTTGTGCTGGTAATCGCCGGCTTGTTCGTAATCCCATACTCCGGTCGCAAGCGACCGGGCTAAACAAAATACCTCAAACCTCAAACCTCACGTCCCACCCATGAAATACAGCATCCAAACAAGTCTGCTAGCCGCTACGTTTTTCTTCGTCGCGGTGAACTCTCACGCTCAGGTCACGGCACATAACGCTAATGAACCTACCTCGAAGCCCACCGTTCAGGCCACGTTGACCGAGGGCAGCACGATGGCCGGTGGCAGCTCGGGCGACACGCTCAGCAAGGCGTTGGAATCCAGCACAAAAAGTACGGCCGACAAGCTCAAAAGCGGGCGGTTTTTGAAGGAAAACCGACGTAGCGGAGAGTTCGTGGGAACCGACGCCGGCGAGCGCCGCGAGTTTGTGGGCGCACAAGAAGCAAGCGGCACATCCCGAGTGCGATCGGCAACCTCGGGGCTGAGGGTCAAGAAATCTCGCGAGGCCAACGTGCAATATCGCGCGGCCACCGAACGACGCAATGCTATGTACGACCCGCGGCTGGTCGTCGCCTTCAACGTCAATCGGCAATCACCGCGGGCAATCCAAGCGGGCCTACAGAAGCGTCTGGCTGATTCGCGAGACTCGCGCTGGGGCGACAATATCTCGGTAACGGTTCGGGGCGATACGGCTGTTTTATCTGGAAAGGTGGCATCCTCACACGACCGGGAGATGGCCGAGCTTGTGTTGATGTTCGAACCGGGCGTTGCCAAGGTTGAGAACCGCCTGGCGGTAATACCTCTCCAGCAGCAGAACCCTGCGAAATAATGGCTACGCCGCCGGAACCCGCAGTTGAGCCCACCGCAACGTTGTCCGCTTTGGCCCGCCCATTGCCGAGGAAACTGGGCGGTATATTGATCGTATCGGCGGCAATAATACGTAGTTTTTTCGTGGATCCGGCGGGTTCTTCATGTGCGACTTGCCGAATGCCGGACGGGTTCGATCTGCTCGCCTGAGCCCTTGTCCCAGATTCGAGTGCCTCAGGCCCGAGTGCCCGAGATCCAACTCGGTTGCTCTGCGCGATAGAGTTTTGCGCAGCGCCATCTTCCGGCCCCGGCCCCATGCCCGGCAGACGTTGCAGCGATGGCTTCGAGATGATCGAAGCGCCCTCTTTGGATTCGAATTTAATCACCAGGCTGAGCTTGCGCCGCGCGCCGCCGACCTCGTCCCAGGGCAGCCATATGCTGTAGGAGTGCCCTAGTTCCGACTCGCTATAGTACTTCTCCAACTGCTCGGGCAGGAAGACGTATTTCTTTTCCGGCACGGTTGTGGTGGGATCCAGGCCGTTGTCTGCAAAGGCGAAAACCGTCATGTTACCGTCGACCTTGACGGGTTTTTCCTTGCCTTTTACATAGAACATCAGTCGCCCGCCGAATCCGCGCACGCCCCGCACGCCCGACTGCTGCATGACGGTATCGGTCCACATCGCCACTACCCGCGCGGGGATCTGCGGTTTGTTTTCTTCGGACCAGGGCAGATCCCAGTCCACGCCTTTAGACCAGTCCATCGTCGTGCAACCGCAAAACGATAGCAAAAGCAGAAGGCAAACGCCGGCGGCAGTTTTTTTATAAATACGGATTGGATTTAGCATGGCTTTATTGACGCGGATATACTCCAGGCTGGACACAGGCGGCCGCTTGCACGGCGCCCACGGCTTGATAACCATTTTGCGAGCCGGGCCCACCGCCTGGCGGAAAAGTGACGGGCACACGCTCTACGCCGGAATGGTTCGATCTCGGGCTATCGGCCCTGGGGGCCTTTGGTTCGGGCTGTGGCTGTGGTTGTAGCTGTAGCTGTGGTTGAAGCTGACGTTGTGGTTCGGGCTGAGGCTGCAACTGCTGAATTTCCACCCCTTGCGATTGACGCGGCGTACTGCCGTTTAGCAGCGGTGGCGGCGTGAGGATCGTTTCCGCACCAGGAATTACCTCAGCGGGCGTTCCCGTAACTCTACGCGACCCGTGCGACTTCATCACGTCGGATTGATCGCCTTCTTGTGGTGCGGAGCCGGGATGCATGGCGTCGGGCACCAGGCCGCGAGGGTTCATGTCAGGGTAAATTACCTCGGGCCGTCCGCAATGGCTCATCTCGTCTTCGATATCATAAACACCGATATCGCCGTGCATCTCGACGACGTCGCCCAGGCACCAATGCATGCGGGCGGTCTCGGCCTGTTTAATACGTTCGATATCTTTCGGCCCGCGAACTACGCGCGGCGTGAGGATGATAAGCAGTTCCGCGCGTTTCTTCATCTCGCTATCGTAGCGGAATAAATGGCCGAGCAACGGTATGTCGGAAAGCCAAGGCACACGTCGTTTATTGACTTCTATGCCTTGCGTGATCAGACCGCCGAGCACGATGGTTTCACCGTCGAGGGCGCTAACGGTGGTTGTCGCTTTTGTGACATTGAAGGACGGCGATTTGACGGCCTGTCCTTCGGAAACGAAAACCGGGATCCATTCAGACTGCGGACCCACGTCGGATTTTTCCACGTCGAGTTCCATCACGACCATGTTTTCGGGACTGATACGCGGGGTCACGCCCATTATCAGGCCGATGTTTTCCATGGTGATATTGTTGACTTGGCCGTAGGCGGTCAGCTCGGTGCCGGCGATCCGCGGCACGTTCTTACCGACCTGCACAAAGGCCGGCTGGTTGTCGAGGGTCATGATTTGCGGGCGGCTAATAATATTCAGGCGGCCGCACATCTCCAAGGCGCGGATCAAAACGCTCACGCTCTCGCTGCTGGCCGAAAGCACCAGGCCTCCAAAGCCCAACTGCTCGTTCATGCGACCCACGGCGAAGGTTGATATGCCCTGGCTGCCGACCCGGCTTTTCTGTGCCAGAGCCATGGCGCTGCCGCTGTTGCCCAAGGGATCGCCGCTGGCGAAGTTGAACCCCGGCGTGTTATCGGCGGCTACGATCACATCTTCTGTTTGTGTAGCCACACTGCCGGATTGCTGTTGCTCGGTTGTTTGCGTAATAGTCAACAATTGGCTGAGCAAGCTGCGATCGAAAAGCAATGAATCCTGCAGTCCCAATTCGATGCCGAACTCCTCGGCGTTTAACAGAGTGACCTCGGCGATGACCACCTGGATCATCACCTGCGGCGGTTCGGCGTCCAGCTCCTCGACAATCGTCATGATCTCGTCGTAAAATCGCGGCGTAGCGCTCACAATCAGACTGTTGCTGATTTTTTCGGGAACGACGATAACTTCGCGTTCGATCTGCTGGAAGGGGCTGATCGTGCCAGGCGCGGCCTGACGCACTTGCCGCTCGCTCCGCAAAAACTCGTTAACGGCCACGGCCACGTCGGCGGCCGGAGCGTTTCGCAGACGATACACGGCGTTTTTCCGCTGCAAAACGTCGCGCCCGTCCAGTCGCAGGAGCAAGGCCTCGATGATTTTCAAATCGCCGGTCGTGCCAGTGCAGATGATGCTGTTGGTGCGCGTGTCAACCGAAAATCGCACCGGCGCCAGTGTCTCTTCGCCTTTAGCCACGGGCAATTGTGGCCGTGCCGAAGTGCCGATGGGCTGGGCCGGCAGAAGTGCCCGCAAAGTGCGAACCAACTCGTTGGCGTCGCCGTTAATTATCTGGAAGACCTTGATTTGAGCGGTGGCGGCCGGCGAATCGAGCTGCTCGATTAGTGCGCCGATAAGTTCCATACTCTCGACCGGGGCCGTGATTACCAGGCTGTTGGTGCGCACGTCGGGCACGATCTCGATATCCGAGAGAATGCCGGATTTCAAGAGCCGCTGGCCTGCCGCGTCTACGGCCACGATTTCCAGTACAGTCGATTTTCCGCCCAGCGTACCGCTGCCGCTCTGGGCCGCATTGATGGCCGCGCGCAACGTTCCGCCCAGGTCGGCGGCCAGCGAGTTGGTAAGCTTGAATATGCGCGCCCGGCTAACGGCGTCGCTCGAGGGCGAATCAATATTCGCAATCAAGGCGGCAACCTCGCCCATGTCGCGGGGCGAAGCCTGCACGATTACCGAATTCGTGCGCGGATCGGTCACGACCCGCGCTTCGGGCCCCAGCCCGCTACGGTTTTGGAAGAATTGGCCCACGGTCGCCCTGACTTGCAAGGCCACCGCATGTCGCAATCTAAAAACACGGAACTGCGTTTCCGGCACCACAGGTTGATCCAGTTCGGCCACCAGCTTGGCTATGGATTTCATGGCTTCGCCCCAACCGATCAGCAGCAACGCATTGGGCTTCTCCAACGCATTAACGCTCACGCGGCCCTGTGTTCCGCCGATGAGATCGTCGCTGACCTGCTTGATGATTGAGGCCATGGCCTTGCTCGACACGTGAGCCAGCGGCAAAACCTCGATGACAGGCTCGGCCTCGGCGCTAATTCGCTCGATTTCCTCAATAATGCGGGTCATCTCCTTCACGTCGCGCTCGCGGCCGTGCAGAATAATCACATCCAGGTCGGGCAAGATCTCGACCTCGACGTCGGAACCCAACTCGCGCAGGTTCTGGTTCCTACGATCGGCGTCGGCCTGTTGACCACGCAGCGATTGCACGCGCGGGTCAACGCCCATGGGTCTACCGCCCATGGGGCCACCGCCCGGCGCGGCGACACCACGCGGCGCGGCCATGGCTTCCGGCGCGGACTGCAGCATGGTCGTGGCCATTTCGTAACTGGCCAGGTTAACACCGGCGTCATTGAAACGCGGACGCGAGTTCAAACGAGACTGCTGGTCGCCACTTTTAGGAGCGTTGTCCTTAAGCGGCCGCGCCGACGGCACCGGCTCAATAGGCTTTGCCGATTTAGGCAGCGGCATTACCCGATCGCTACGATACGCTTCCAAAGCCCGACGCACTTTGACGGGGTTTGCCCGCCGAATGGGCACCACGCGAGTTGTTTGTTCCGGGTTTCGGCCACCCGCATCGAGATTTTCGAGCAATCGCGTCATCTGATCGACAAGCGCTTGCGTGCCACACAACATGACGCCGTTTCTGCGACGGTCGACGATAAGCTCTACGCTTTGGCCGCCGGCATCTGCAAACACATAGCCGGGCACAGTTCCCTGGCTGGAGTTCAAACGCAGGCGGTCGCCCAGCAAGGCTGTCAGTTTGGGTTCAACCTGCTCGATTCGGGAACGCACCAACGGAACGAATTGTTCGCGCGGCAATAGACGTCCAGCCACCTGCGGACGTGAGTTTTGTTGCACTATACCCTGCGAAGGCAACCTCGCCGGAGTTTGCAACGTCGACGGCTGTTGCGCGCCGCCCACGCCCATCGTCTTCAGGCGAGCGGCTATCTGCGCATGCGTCGTCTCCGGTGCCAGCACGAAAAGCTGGCTGCTGGGCCGATCGGTGGCAATGCGAACGTTGTCTATCTGCCCAAATTGAACGCGAAGCTCTTGGGCTACCGAATCCAACTGTGCGGGCGCACAACGATATGTCGCAACCGTTGTTTTTACGTTCGAAGCTTGCGCCCCCGCATGTGCCGCGACTGCCGGCGGGCGGTCGATGGATTCGATCAATTGCCGTGCAATGTCTTGTGCTTTGCGCGGCCCACGTAATAGGATTTGATTCTTACTTCGATCGCCGACCAAATGAGTTTCATTGCCAAAACCCGCCAACATTTGCGCCAACGTCTTCTCGACCTCGTCTACAGATTTATGCTTCAGCGTATAAATCTGATATTGGGCCGACGGCGATGTTTGTGCCAATACATTCTGTAGCGATATCGTCGTAAGCAGCAAGAGTATCCCGGCATGGCAGGCGAGGGCCGGTAACGCAACGACGATCATTCGCAGCATTCTATTCACGGAAGCTGCCTGGGTGTTGGTGTAAGTTTTGATGAACAACGGCGGCACATATACCACCGGTAGGGAAAGGTGGGGGAATGCTATGGATTAACGCCACTTAATGCAAGATCAATTCACGCCACACCATTATGCAGCCTTACGCCACGCAAAACGTTACGCCACAACATCTTAAGGCAATAACAGCCGTGGGCCGTGGGCTATGGGCTATGAGCTACGAGAGAATGGCACTGATATTTTGCCTATACTCATCACGCTCCGCATGATGGCGAGGCGTTGCAGTACTGGTAAAACTACCATGATACGAAACGTTTGGACCTCACTTCGACGCCACGCGGAGCGAGGCGAATACAAAGAAAATCAGTGCCATTCAGATATAAGACTGAGCCCATAGCCCATACCTCATAGCCCACAGCCCAAAGCCAATCGTAAAAAACAAACCCATCAATATTCCGGCGGAAGTGCCGTTGCCTGGGTCAGATTTTCGCCGATCGAAAGCAACCATCGCTCGCCGTCCGACTCGATAATCACATCGCTGTCCTCGATTTCGGCAAGCGTGCCGGAGAATTGGCCGATTTCCAGACGGTCGCCCTTTTTCAGCCTCAGAAGTTCGTCCGTGCCACGCAACGAGAACCAGACCTCGGGCTCGTTGTCCACATATATGACCGTGGTAAGCACCGTCTGGTCGGTGGGGTCGAGCCCTCCGCCCACGTCGAAGAGATTCCGTTGCGCGATGGACATATAGTCTTCGAAGGTTTCGGACGCCAGCCGGTCGGAAGTTTGCGTGGTAAACTCCTTATCGCGTCCGCTGGATGGCAACACCATGGCTTCGACCGAGATGTTAAGATCCAACTCGCCCGTCTTGGGGTTGGGCGTGATCGAGAGCGAGCGAATTTGATGCAGATGCCCCGCTCGATAGAACTCGAAGAGGAACTTGGTCAGTTGCTCCAGCGTGCCGTTGGCCCGAGCCGAGAAGGATAGCAGTGAGTATATACCTTTGCGGGTGACCGGCTCGCTGGAATTGACGCCCTGCGCCGAAAGACCGGATCGCTGGATGACTTGCAGCAACCAAACCTGGTAAGTCGAACTGGCTACCTCGGTGTTCGAAGGCAGCGACTGCTCTTCCCAGACCGACAACTGCTTGCCGGCCTTGCGTGCCCGCGCCAGGGTCTCTTGCTGTTTCTCGATGTTCTTCTCCAGGCGGGCCTGTGTCCTGCGCCGCGTTTCTAGCGGCCCTTCGAGAAGATTCTTGATCAGCCAATCACCCAAATACAGAACGGCGATCAGCCCTATCACGCCCATCAGCAGTTTTTTGCGATGCTTGTTCATTTCGAGCCCGCCTGCTGGACATCAGTCGTCTCGTTATCCGCCGCCTTGGCATCTTCACTTATAGCGCTTTCAGGCTTGGCTTTGGGAAGATGGCTGTCGTAGTCGTCCTTGACCCGTTTGGCAACGGTCATCGAAGTTTCGAAACGCCAGGTGTAGTCTTTGTCCTGCTGTCGTTCCTGCACGCGTTTGCTGCGAATTTCGTGATACTTGTCGCGGACGTTGCTTTCCATACGGACGACGATCAAGGGGTCGCGCACCAGCCCGCTGAAATTCACGGATCCGCCGCCGCCTCGGGCCCGGGCAAGTGTCATCCGCAGCACAACCGTATCGCGGCTGGAAGGGAACCGTAGCGACATATCCCGCAACTCGTCGAGCCAATTGACGTCGTTCGACTGCCAGCCTTGCACGGCCCGCACGACCTCTTCTTTCTTTTTGGCCTTTTTAACCAGTTGCTTCAGGTCGGAGAGTTCTTTTTGCAACGCGTAATTTTTGGCGTCGGCGGTCGAGAGTTGACCCAGGACGTGGTAGCCGGCCACCAGCACCAAGGCGGCCACCAGCGATCCGGCAATCACCAACGGCCGGCGGCGGCTGCGTGGTGCGGGCCGGCGGCGTGGGTGCAAAAAATCTATCGCATGTTTCCCGCCCTGAGTCTCGTCCAAGAGCATGCCCAATAGCGGGGCGAACGCGCCCGAATTATCGGGAACCAAACTCTTAGGCAAATCGACGCCCATGAATGGATCTAGCACCATCGCGCGTATCGAAAGCTCGGCTTTGATGCGATCGACCAGATCCGCGTGGTCTTCGGGGCCACCGAAAATATAGATACCTTCGATGGACCCTTCGTCGAGACGGTTCTGCATCGAAACTGCCATGGTGCGTCTGATTTCGCTCACCAACCGACGTGTTGCCTTTTCATCATCCGCCTCGCCCGGCAGCCTGACCGTTCTGGCAAAAACGGCCTGGCCGCGAACCGTCACGGTCAAATCGGCCTCGTCGCCCACCAAGTTCACCAGCAGGCAAACGTCTTCGGGCGGGGTTGTCGTGCGCGAAAACAGCGAGGCCGAAGCGTAAGACCGCAGCAACATCCGCCGCGGCTTCAGCCCGGCCGCCGAACAGGTCGCTTGCAGACGCTCTAATTGCTCATTGAGCAAAACGGCCGCGGTTACCCAACGGGGCTCGCTGGGATCGTTGCCGACGGGTTGGAAATCGAGAACGGCATCTTCGTCGCTGACCTGCGACTCTTGCTGAACCTGATTAGCCACAAGGTGCGGCAACTCGGTATCGGTGGCCGGCGGTAGGGAGAGATGCAAAATTTCCACGCTCTGCCGATTCACGCCCACCAGAACCGTAGGCCGCGTAATATTGTGCTGCTTCAGT
Organism: uncultured Planctomycetaceae bacterium; assembly: GCA_964541935.1. Lineage (GTDB taxonomy): Bacteria > Planctomycetota > Planctomycetia > Pirellulales > Thermoguttaceae > JAFGTN01. Next base: position 14,240 of record CAZISU010000023.1, read on the forward strand.
GCCGCGCGAAGCGCCTTGCCGACTCGCTCGGCGTGCAGTCTGGCTTGCTCCGCATCGCTCGTGGAGGTCGTGTTCTCCTCCGCACCATCACCAATCTCATCGCCGCTTACATCTTCGTCGATCTCGTCGAGTGACACCACTTCGGCCGCTTGGATCCGCAACGAACCACGCCCCACGGTGGCAAGAACAAATCTTGCCTCGCGGTGGTCCCAATCCAAAGCCAAGATGCGTGCCATGATGATCTGTTTTCCAGTGTGCGTCTTTTTGATTTTTTCAACTAATCCGAATCCACCTCGCCTCCCGTCCCAATCTCATGTACAGTGCTCGCATGCACCGCGCCCAGACTCGTCGGCGAGAAACCCGGACCCAGGATTCTCAGGTCCTTCCAGTATACCCGCTGGGGTTGCTCGCCGGTAGCGTCGATAACCACTTCGGCCCGTGCAATCGGCCCTCCCCCGCCAATCGGCTCCGCTCGGTCGAAAAAACCCACTATTTGGGCCCGATATACGTCGCCTCCGGCGGTTACAAAGGGCATTATGGCCTTCATTTGTGCAAGATCGACCAGCCCCTGCCGCAACAGCCAGGTGGCGTGGAGACGGTCCTCGTCGGCCGCTTGCGAGGCGTTTTCCCGACCACGCGAAGCGACGATTCGCCCCGCCACCGCGCCCTCCAGCCCGGGAATGCCCTCCAAAACCGATTGTGGAGCCAGATCGATGTTCACTCGACCGCGAATTACCTTCCCGGGGAAAACGGTCGCAAAATCCATCAGCTTCGGCAACATCTCGTCCAGCGAAGCCGGCTCGTTCTTCCACGGACTTTCCAGCCGCGTGGGTTTCTGTTTGTCGCCGCTCGGTTTTGTGGTACTTGCAGCTTGCCCCGTTTTTTTCCCCGCAGAGGGTATTTCGATCCGCGCATCCACCAGATCCAGCAGCGTTTCGAAACGGAACTTGGCCGGCACCTTTAAATCTATTACTGGCTTCTTAGAGATCTCGGCAATCGGCCTGGCAGCCTTGCTCTGCTCCCCACTAAGCGGCCCATACTGCCGATAGAAAACCACAAAGTCGGCCTGCCGCGGCTCGAAGACCTCCTTGAGTTGCTCGTGCAGCTTGCCCAGATCTTTTTGATTCAAATCGATTCGTGGACTGCCGTCCGGCCGCAGGTTGCGTTCGCCACTGTAAACCGTTAGCAGCGACGCCCAAGGCAACGCTTCGCGACCGTTGCCCAGGCTTGCGCCCGCGTCACCGGCGGCCAGATTCTTCTCTTGTGGCTCGATCGTATAGTTGCAATTCATGTCGGCACCCAGCAGCAACAGCCGCGTGACATCTTTGACCAGCAATAGTTCTTCCACGCAGCCGGGCGTGGCCCCGCGCGGTAAATAGGGAACACCCAGTCCGCGATAGTACTCCGCTTCGGCACCGAACTGGCGGGCTTGATCGTCGGCATCGATCCAGTCCAGAATCGCATCGGCAATCGATTCGGTCATACCCGGCAGGCTCATCAACGCATTCCGCGCGGAGCCGGGACTACGACGTTCCCAATCCGGCAAGACGCCCAAATTCAGCCGCGCCGATTCGTTCTCGATACCGAACCGCAGGCCCGTGATTTGACCGTCTTCGATTCGTGGCGCCACCACGCTAAATCGCCCACCCTCATC
>CAZISU010000024.1:0-15814 GCA_964541935.1 uncultured Planctomycetaceae bacterium
GAGCGATCGGACTTTACAACGCATCGTCTGGTTCCTTTTGATAATGTCGGCGGAACTAAAGGCGCGGAACTAAAAGTATCCCCCCATAACCGCTTACGTGTCAAGGCCCGGTTTAGCGTTTTTCAAACCGCTGGGCCATCTCCCGCCAGGTGGTAAACTGCACGCCCTCATCTTTAAAGAACTGTTTCACCTTGGGATCGGAGAAGAGTTTGGCTTCCCACACCCGTTGTTGCCAACTGCCGGTGATTTTTTTCAGGGCTTCGCTTTCGGTCGAGGGATGGAAGAGGATCTCGGTGATGCCGGGCGGCAGGCCGCGGACCTGGGCGAAGAACTTTTCGCGCACGTCTTCGTAACTCTTCCCGTTGGGGACGCTGTAGAAGCGGTCGAGCTTGGGGCCCGGGTATTGTGCAATTGTCTTGCGCATCGTGTCGGTGATGGGCACTCCGTGTTTCCGCAGGTCGTCCATCACCTCCGGGCTGGGTTCGATCACGAAGGCTGGGATTTTGTACTCTTGCGCCACCTTCAGAAACGCTGCGGCGAACTCGGCGCGGGCGTAGAGCGTGCCCATGTGCGTGTCGAGATGCGTGGGCTTGATGCCCGTGGCCAAGGCGTTGTCGATCTGCGCACGAATTTCCGTTTCGACCTCCGCGGCCTTGCCGCCCATGGCCGTGTACATCCCGTTGCGGTGCAGATGACCCCGCGCGTCAGCCAGACCGGGCACCTTATCGCGCGGCGCGACGGGCCCCCAGCGATAGTGTTTCCACTCGCTGTTGAGCGTCAGATGAATGCCGCAATCGTGCTGCGGATTCTGCTTGAACCAGGCGGCCAACTCGTCGAACCAAGGACAAGGCACCATCGCCGAACCCGACTGAATCTCTCCCGCGTCGAGATACCGCTTGCCGGCCGCATTGGCCTCGTAGCACATGCCCAAGTCGTCGGCATGCAGGATAATCACCCGACAGTCCGAGCCGTAGCCCAGCTTCTCCGCCCAGGTTTGAGACTTTTCTTCGGCAACGGCTGGCGAACCGAAGATCACAAGCAAAACTGCCGCAGTAAATGCCGTACGAAGGGGAAATGGTAAAGTAGCATGAAGGAAGATATGTCGCATGATAGTCGCTCCTGTTAATTGTTTAGTACTATGGATGGCGGTTGGATTTTATCACCGGCAAGATAGATAGTCCAACGTAGACCGAGAAACCACCCGATGCCAACAAGTAAGCACGTCAATCCTAATAAGAACGCCTGCCATCCGCACCACGTCGAGGCAAGCAGGTAACCAGCACCGCTGACTATGGCAAGTTGCGATGCAAAATGGCCAAGTGGAAGTGGATTGCCTAGACGCAATGGGTTGGAATCGGGTGTCGGAAGTTGCCAGTGTGAATCAGAAAACGGATTTATGATCTGAATCCCAAGCACCCAAACCACCATAAATGGACTGAGGATGACACACGAAACACAAAATACGTAAAACATTGTGTTATCGGAAAAGTGGTTTTCGAGGTCAGCACACATAAAATGAGCCCCTATTGCATTCTGGACGAACACAACGCCCAAAAATACGCGCCGCCAAAATCTGACAGGAGTAATCTTGGATTTCATTGGATGCTGCTGCCTAACGGTTGTTCTGTTGATGCCGTTTCTTCCGTAGCAACGATGATGATAGCCAGAACCACTTGACGTGCCCGCGAGCGTATCGAAGCGGAAGAAGTACGGATTCCTCTTCCCTGTTCTTGAATTCTACGTTGTACAGCAGCACATTTCCCCATGTTTAACTCCTCCGAAAAAAGAGAAGAGGAACTCGTACTTCCTTGCAATGACTCTCCCGCGTTAGATTTCTGAATGAACCTTCATTGTGAGGCTTTTACTCTTTTTGTCAACAACACACCCCCTGTCCTCTATCCTCTCCTTTCTAGGCCCACCACTTAGTTCTCAATTGCGAGACCACAGCCGCCACGGCCACCAGCAACGACGAGAGGATCACGATCATAGCCCCGGCGGGCAGGTCGGTGGCTTTGCAGATCAGGAATCCGCCCAGCCCGCTGGTTGCTCCCAAGGCGGTCGAGACAGCCAGCGCACGGCCGAATCCGCGTACCAGCAGGAAGGCGGCCGCGGCCGGGTTGGTCAACAGGCTGTAGATCATCAGCCCGCCCACGGTTTGAAAATTCACGGTGATTACCAAGCTGGTGAGAATCAGAAACAGGGTCCACACCAGCGTGACACGTACGCCGGCTGCTGCGGCTTGCGTGCGCGAAAAAAGGATGGCCCGCAATTCTTTGTAGAAAATCGCCACGAAGGCCAACTGCGCCAGGGCCGTGGCGGCCATGATGCCGCAATCGCTCCAGCGGCACCACAAGACGCTGCCCCAGAGCAGGTCGAGCACGTCGTTTTTCGATACGTCGTAGACGTCGAAGAGCCCCAGCCCCAGAAACGCCAGCCCCATCGTGAGCGTGAAGAGCATGCCCAAAAGCACGTTCGAATCGACGCGCACGGTTTGCGGATCGATCAGCCCCAATAGCAACGCGGTGGCCACCGCGCCGGCCATGCCCGGCAGGATCAGCATCGAGCCGCTCAATCCGAACAGCGCTCCGAAAACAGCGCCGGCCAGGGCGGCATGCGAAACGCAGATACCCAGAAAGGGCACGCGCATGCCGACAATGAACGTGCCTAACATGCCGGTCGAGGCCCCGGCCAAAAAGCCGGCACAAATCACCGGCCCCCATAGCAGCCAATCTATCATTGGGGCTCTCCTGGGGCAGCGATGATCGATTGCGCGTTGGCGACGGGAAGCGTGGCGTGGCGGCCGTCGGCGTGCACCACGCGCAGCCGCTGCCCATAGAGCCGGGCCACTGCTTCTTCGGTAAGCACTTCATCCGGCCTACCGTAAGCCGATAACCGCCCGTCTTCCAACAGCAAAAGTCGTCGGCAAACGGCGGGAATCACCTCCAGCTCGTGACAGACCAGCAGCATGGCGACGCCTTCGCTGCGGCAAAGTTCATCGAGCGTAGCCACGATCTGCTCGCGCCAATACAGGTCCAGGTTGGCGGTCGGTTCGTCCAGCATCAGCAGCTCGGGCTCTTGCACCATGGCCGCGGCGATGAGGGTCTTGCGCTGCTCGCCGCCGGAAAGGTCGCCGTACGATTGCGCGGATAGGGATTCGAGTTCGAGGCGTTCGATCCAACAGTCGACGACTCGCCAATCTTCAGTCCGCAAGCGCCGAAAGAGCCCGGCGATCCCGGTGCGGCCGATGGCCACGACCTCACGCACCGTGATGGGCGCCTCGCTTCGTGCGGCCAGGATTTGCGGCACATAGCCGATGCGACGTCGCAAACGACCGAGCGCCGACGCGGACAGCCGCTCGACCGCTTGCCCCAAAACGCTAAGCCGTCCGCTCGTGGGTCGCACGAAACCCAGACAGGCTTTCACCAGCGTGCTCTTGCCGGCGCCGTTGGGGCCCAGCACGGTCACGATCCGCCCGGCCTCGACCGCAAGCGTCTCGATCCGCAAAATCTCGCGGCCCGAGCGACGAACGCAGAGATTGTCGATTTCGATGACGGGTGTGTTGATGACGGGTGTGTTCATGTCAAACGGCGGTGGCGGCCTTAGGGGATTGGTTTGTCCGTGGCTGTAACTTCGGCCACGTTGCCGCGAACTAACTCATCGAAGGCCTCTGGATTTGCCGAAGTGGGGAAATTAGCGAAAACCACAACCGCCACGCCCAGCCGCTCGGCCAGCATATCGGCCGTGCGTCGCCCTTCGGGCAGATTGGCGATCAATAGCTTCGCTTGCCCGGATTGAGCGGCCGCCACTGCCTCGTCTAGCTGGCTGGGACGCACGCCGCCGCCGGGATAGGTTGCCACGACATTCAACCCCAGCCCCTTGCAAAAGGCCTCCTGGTGTGAACTGGTGACGACGGGCAAGCCACGCAGGCCGGCCGCGTCGATCTGTGCAACGGACCATTGCTGCAAGCCTTCCATGCGGCGACGAATTGCCGCCAAACGACTATTGGCCGCGGGCCGCTCGACTAAACCCGCGGCAACCAGGGAGTCGGCGATCTGGCCACAAGCGTCGGCATAGTTTGACGGTTCACACATGCCGCCCTTGTTCTCGATGGCTGCCACGCCCAGCGAGTCGCCCAGGCGAACCGTCAGTTTCTTCTCAATGCGGGTTTGGAAATCGAAACGCACCAGCAAGCGGCACGCCGATAGACGTTCGATCTGACTGGGCCGCAAGTCGAAGTGCCCGGGGCACGTCCCCGGTCCAGCCAGCGGGAGGATAGGAAAATCCTGCCCCATCAGGTCTACCACGGCGGCTTCCAAGTAGGAATTCGTGGCAGCCACGGCGGCCCGCTCAGCGGCGGCTGGCTCATGTTTGCCTTCTGGCGAAACACTCGAGGCCGAGACGCCGCCGCAGCCGGCAATCGATGCCAGAGCAGAGAAACCAAGGGTAAGAATAACGGCCGCAAGCCACGGGCCGAAACGTGCCGTCCTTTCGGTGTCGATATATTTCACGGTATAGGGAATCTGGTCCAATTGCCCATTTCCTGTTCGATGGGGTTTGCTACAATAATATGAATCTGAAAATCATATTACCACATCGGCCGTGGGGTAAGCAACGGGCTAAGGATTAAGACGGAAATACATTAGTTGGAGAATTGTGATGAAGAGCGAACCGCAAAACCACTCGAACAGGGGCCCTTCGATCGAGTTCTTCGACCGTCTGGCCGAAAACTGGGACGAAAACGAGCAAAATCCGGCCGAAACCGTGCGGCGGATTGATGCCATGCGCGATTTGCTTAACCTCGACGAAGGCACTGACCTGCTGGAGGTCGGTTGCGGCACCGGCCAATTGACCGGCTGGCTGGCCGATCAGGTCGCGCCTGGCAGCGTGGTGGCGGTCGATTTTTCGCAAAAAATGCTCGATTTGGCCAAAACTAAGAGCGATCGGGCCGAATTTCATTTGATGGACGTCTGCCACGACGCACTCGAGCCAAACCGCTTCGACGTGGCCTTCTGTTTCCACTGTTTTCCGCACTTTCGCAACCAGGCGGCGGCCCTGGACAACCTGGCCGGGTCGCTTCGGCCGGGCGGGCGGATGTTGGTCGTCCATCTAAACAGTCGCCAGGGCATAAACGATTTCCACGATAAGATCGGCGGCCCCGTGGCCGGCCATCACCTGCCCGACGACGCCGGCTGGGACACCCTGCTTTCGGACGCCAAGCTGGAAAAAACCATGCTAACCGACGTCGAGGGGCTGTTTCTGCTGGAAGCCGTTAAGGGTTGAGCCGTGAAATTCCTAGATTTACCCCACCTTATAGCGGGTTAACGGAAGTTCTTGTGCACGCGTTTTTCCTGAACTTGGGCTGTATGCATGTATATTTCCTATTGTGCACATGTTTTTCCTAAATAATCCGAGTTGCAACCAGAATATGCAAGTGTTTTTCTTGCCGTACTGCCGTTTGCAGATATAATTCCTGGCGTACAACTGTTTTTCTGGAAGAAGCCATGAATGAACACGATTTGGTGGGGACGAAGCCGACGGGCTACGAGGCGCTGATCGTCAGATATGAGCTGGATATCATACCAAATTGGCACCGCTCCTTTGTTGCCGGCAGTGGCACGCATCGGATCGATACGACCGCCGATGGAACCGAGGAGGTCTATCCATCCAAGTACTGGCCCGGAGATTCTCTTGGTGACCACCTTGAGTTTGCACTCAAATACGATGGGACGAATCTTGCTATTCTCGCCAGCCTGTTTCAGGTGTCGCCGCGGCAGGAATTGCTAGCCTACATAAAGTCAAAACCGAATGGAAAATATGCGCGAAGGCTGTGGTTCCTGTACGAATTTCTGACCGGCACGACTCTTCCGTTGAACGATCTGAAACGCGGCAATTACATCGACTTGCTCGATTTGGATCGATATTACACAGTCAGTCCAGCTCAGCAAGTGCGCCGTCAGATGATCAATAACAATCTGCTGGGCGATAACCGTTTTTGCCCAACCATACGACGCACCGATACGCTTCGCGGCTTTGAGGGAGACAATCTTACCGCACGATGCAAGCAGGTCGTGTCGGGATATTCGCCAGAACTGCTGAAGCGGGCTTTGAGATACCTGTACACCAAAGAAACTAAATCATCCTTCGAGATCGAACATATCCAACCTAACTCGACCCGCACCGAACGATTTGTGGCGATGCTGCAACTCGCGGAGAAAAAAGACTTTTGCGAAAAGTCGCAATTGATCGATCTGCAAAACCGCATCGTCGACCCAAGATTTCGTGATACGGACTATCGCAAGGTTCAGAGCTACGTCGGGGAGAGTGTGGCCTGGCAACAAGAGAAGGTCCACTATGCTTGCCCGAAACCCGAGGACATGGAATCGCTGATGGGAGGCTTGATTGCCGCCCATGCACGCATGGATGAAAGTGACGTATCTCCCGTGGTTCATGCCGCGGCGGTGGCATACGGATTCGTTTTCTTGCATCCTTTCGAGGACGGCAACGGCCGAATTCACCGCTTCCTGATCCATAACATCCTAGCGAGACGGGATTTCACCCCCGAAGGAATGATGTTTCCCGTATCGGCTTCGATGTTGAAAAACCAGGCCGAGTACGACGCCTCTTTGGAAGCATTCTCTCGACCGTTGATGCCCCTGGTGGAGTATTCGCTCGATGAAGATGGGCGCATGACGGTTCATAATGACACGTCCGAATGGTATGCCTATATCGATATGACGCCCCAGGCCGAAGCGTTGTTTAGTTTCATCGAACAAACTATCGAGACGGAACTAGTCAAGGAATTGTCGTTTCTGGCGAAGTACGACCAGACCAAGAAAGCCATTCAAGAGATCGTGGATATGCCCGACCGGCAGATCGATTTATTCATTCGCTTCTGCTTTCAAAACAACGGCCGGCTATCCGCACGTAAGCGAGACAGCCATTTCGACTTTTTGTCGGATGAGGAGGTTGCTCGCATGGAACAAGCGGTTGGGAGCAAAGGAGAGGACGACGACAATTGACTAATTCATCAACCGACGCAACCCCCAGCGGACCTAGCCGTTTTGTGGTGGGCATAGACTTGGGCACGACCAACTCGGCCGTTACGTTTGTCGACACGGCCGAAGAATCGTGGCGGGTGCAAACCTTTCACGTTGCGCAGCTTGTGGCCCCGGGACAAATCGAGCCGCGCGAGACGCTGCCCTCGTTTCACTATCAGGCGGCCGCCGAGGAGTTTGCTGCCGGCGCGCTGCGGATGCCCTGGGACAGCGACAGCGACACCGACACCAACGACGACCCCACGCACGCCGTGGGCTTCTTTGCCCGCGACCAGGGCACGATGGTGCCGGGCCGCTTGATCGTTTCGGCCAAGAGTTGGCTCTGCCATACGGGCGTGGATCGCACGGCCGAGCTCTTACCCTGGCAGGGGGCGGTGGACGTCGATCGTCTTTCGCCGGTCGACGCCGCGGGGCGGTATCTCGAACACGTGCGCCGTGCATGGGACCATGCCAATCCCGATGAACCGCTGGCCGAGCAGGATATTGTGCTCACGCTGCCGGCCTCGTTCGACGAGGTTGCCCGCGAGTTGACCGTCAAGGCGGCCGCCGCGGCCGGGTTGCCGCGGGTGGTGCTGATCGAAGAACCGCAGGCGGCCTTCTATGCTTGGATCGAGAAGCACAGCGAGAATTGGGATACGCTGGTCGAGCCGGGCCAAAAAATCCTCGTCTGCGATTGCGGCGGGGGTACGTCCGACTTCACGCTGATTCGCGTGCGCCGGCAGGGCGATAAGGTGCAATTCCACCGCGTGGCCGTGGGCGACCACTTGATCCTTGGCGGCGATAACCTCGACCTGGGACTGGCCCACCATTTGGAAAATCGCATCACCGACGGCGGCAAGCTCGACCCGCGGGCATGGTCCGTGCTGGTGCGGCAATGTCGCCAGGTGAAGGAAACGCTGCTGGCCGACGAGGCACCGCAGCGAACCACGGTCAACTTGCCCGGCGGCGGCTCGAAGCTGATCGGCGGCGGGCGCCAGATCGAGGTCGGCCGCGACGAGGCCCGCGAGTTGCTGCTGGAGGGTTTCTTCCCCCGCGTGCCGCTCGATAGCCGTCCATCGAAGCTGGCCTCGGGCTTCCAGGAGTTCGGGCTGCCCTACGCGCCCGACGCGGCCATCACGAAATATCTGGCCGCCTTTTTGACAGCCCATCGGGACGTTGCTCTGGACGATGTGGAAAACCTCGACGGGCACGACGACGGGCACGACACGGCCCGGCCGGATATCGTTTTGTTCAACGGCGGGTTGTTCGCGTCGCAACAGATTCGCCGCCGCTTGCTCGATGTGATCGGCGATTGGTTCGGCGCTAAGGATTCTTGGCAGCCGATCGTCTTGGCCAACGAGCGGTTAGATCTGGCGGTTGCTCGCGGGGCGGCTTATTACGGCATGGTGCGTCGCGGCCGAGGCGTGCGGATCGCCGCCGGATTGGCGCGAACCTATTACATCGGGGCCGAGAGCGACGAGTTTGCGGATGGCGGGCCTGCTACTGCCGGGCCGGCGGCCGTTTGTCTGGTGCCGGCCGGGGCCGAGCCGGGACAGGATATCGACCTCACCCAACGTCAGTTCGACCTGCGGGTTTCCAGCCCGGTCGAGTTTCCGCTCTATGTTTCCAGCACGCGTCTGACGGACCGGCCGGGCGATTTGGTGGCCGTCGACCGCGAACAGATGACGTCGCTGCCACCCATCCGCACCGTGCTGCGTAAGCGGAAGAAAAGTCAGACCGGCGTGGTTTCGGTCAACCTGCACGCACGTCTGAGCGAGATCGGCACGCTCGATCTGTGGTGCAGCCAGACCGACGGACCGCGTAGTTGGCGATTGCAGTTCGACGTACGTTCGACCACGCAAACCGACATGACGGCGCACGAGAGCGACGCTGAGAGTCAGGGTTTCGTCGACGAGTCGACGTGGCAAGAGTGCGAGCGCATGATCCGCGACACGTTCGGTCCCGACGGGAAGGACAAGCCCGAGGGGCTGGCCAAGCGACTGGGCCGCGCGGTAGAAATCAGCCGCCGCCAGTGGCCGCCCTCTCTCTTGCGGCGCATTTGGGAAGCGCTGATGGACATACAAGCCGGCCGCCGGCGCAGCCAGGTGCATGAAGCGCGTTGGCTGAACCTGTTGGGTTTCTCGCTACGGCCGGGCTACGGCATGGCCATGGACGACTGGCGCGTGGCCGAGACCTGGCGCGTTTTGCAGGGAAAACTTGTGCACGGTTCGGTCATGTGCCGCGCCGAGTGGTGGGTGCTGTGGCGACGCATATCGCCCGGGTTGGCCGCCGGACAGCAACAAGCGTTGGCCGATCCCGTGCTGGGCCCCATCCGCGCCATGCACCATCAGCTCATAACCGGCCGCGGCCGTGGCGGCGATTTCTCGGCCGGATCGCACGAAACGGCCGAGATCTGGCGGATGCTGGGCTCGTTGGAATTGTTGAAGGTCGCCACCAAAATCGAACTGGGCAATATCCTGCTGGATATCTACGACCGCAAGAAGTCGGAGCCATTGCGGCCAGCCATCGCCTGGGCCCTGGGCCGCATCGGCGCGCGGATGCCCATGCACGGCCCCTTGAACGCGGTTGTGCCCGTCGAGGTCGTGAGCGAGTGGCTCGAGCAGCTGACCGAGTTCCGTCACGACGACCCCATGGCCTTGCTGGCCGTGATGCAAATGGCCCGCCGCAGCGACGACCGCTATCGCGACCTGGACGAGAAGCCGCGCGCAAAGGTGCTCCGCTGGCTATCGGCACACGATGCCCCGCAGCACTACGTCGAACTTGTGGAAAGCGGCGGGCGGCTCGATGGCGAAGAGCAAGGCCTCATCTTCGGCGAGGCGCTGCCGCAGGGGTTGCGGATTCTTTGATGTGATAAGCATACCAGCTTGCTATCCAGCACGGCGGCTAATACAATTAAGTAAATCGGGGCCCGGCAACGATAACCATCACTGGAATGTTCGTCATGACGCGACTCATACTTGTCGTCTTTCTGCTATTCTTACTGTCTTGCAATATCTCTCGCGGCGAAGTCGTTCGTATCGAAATCGACCGTCGCGTGCCGTTTGCGCAGGGCCATTGTTTTGGCCGCACGGGTGCTTACGAGAGAATCTCCGGACGCTTGCACATCGAAGTCGACCCGGCGAATCCGGCCAACGCCGTCATCAACGACCTCGACCACGCGCCCCGCAACGCGCGTGGCCGGGTGGAATGTTGGACCGATTTCTTTCTGCTCAAACCGGTCGATCCGTGCCGTGGCAACGGATGCTTGCTCTATGACGTCAACAACCGTGGCAATAAATTAGCCCTGGGCACGTTCAACGAGGCACGCAACAACGATCCCGAAACACTGGCCGACGCCGGCAACGGCTTTCTCATGCGGCGCGGGTATGCGGTTCTGTGGTGCGGCTGGAACGGCGAGGTGGTCGAAGACGGCAAGAACCGTCTCCTTGCGGGAGTTCCCATAGCCAAGCAGCACGGTCGCGCCGTCAGCGGCAAGGCGCACGTTGAAATCTGTGTCGACGAGCCGGTCAAAAGCCGCGCATTCTTCTGGAGCCCTTGGGGCACGGCCGACGCCTTTCCGGCGGCCAGCCTCGACAATGCCCATGCCACGCTTGTGATGCGACCCCGCCGAGGCGAACCCGCGATCGAAATCGCCCGCGACCGTTGGGCCTTCGGGCGTTGGGAAAACGACAAATTCACGCCCGACCCCAAGCATCTGTACGTCAAAGACGGATTTCGACCCGGCTGGCTCTACGACCTGGTCTATACGGCCCGCGACCCGCGCGTAAGCGGCCTGGGGCTGGCGGCCATGCGCGACTGCGTATCATTTTTCCGCCACAAGCATCAGAGCCGCGCCTCGCTGGTTAATCCACTGGGCGGACATATTAAACGTGCCTATGTGTTCGGCATCTCCCAATCCGGGCGGCTAAGCAACTATTTCATCTACTCCGGTTTCAACACGGACGAATCGCGGGCCATGGTCTTCGACGGGGCCCTTATCCACGTGGCCGGGGCCGGTAAGGGGATGTTCAATCACCGCTTCGGCATGGCCACGATGTACGGCACACAGCATATGGGCAACCTGGCCGGTTCCGAAATGTTCCCCTTCGCGCCGGGCCCGCAATCCGACCCGCTCACCGGCCGCCGGGGCGATACGCTCACGCGGGCCAAAGCCGCCGGGCACGTACCCAAGATGATCTACACACAGTCGTCGACCGAGTATTGGAGCCGCGGAGCGTCGCTGCTGCACACCGACGTCGAGGGCAAACGCGATCTGAAACTTCCACCCAACGTACGCGTGTATCTAATCGCCGGCTCGCAACACCTGGGCGGCGGAGCGCACACCAAGGGCATTTGCCAACAGCCTCGCAACACGCTCAACGATCGCCCGCCCATTCTGCGCGCAATGCTCGTGGCCCTGGACCGCTGGGTGCAAGAAGGCCGCCAGCCGGGCCCCAGCCGATACCCGCGCATCGATGACGGCACGCTGGTCGACCTGCAAACATTCAACAAGGCTTTCCCCTCGATTCCAGGCGTGGGCTTGCCAAAGAAATACTATCGGCCGCGACGACTCGACTTCGGGCCGCGATTCGAGTCGCAAGGTATTGCCGACATCGTCCCGCCCAAAGCCGGGCCCGAGTATAATACGCTCGTTCCGGCCGTCGACGCCGACGGCAACGAAATCGCCGGCATCCGCCTGCCCGATATCGCCACGCCTCTGGGCACCCATGCGGGTTGGAACCTTCGCGCGAAGGCCTATGGAGCCGAATATGCATTGGCCGGTCTGCATGGAACGTACCTGCCGTTTGCCGTTACAGAAAAGCAGCGTGCCGAGTCGAGCGATCCACGCCCCGCGGTCCACCGTCGCTATCCAACGGCCGACATTTACCTCGCCCGCATGACCGAATCCGCCTTGAAACTGCAAGAGCAAGGCTTCCTGTTGCCCGAAGATGTGGTAGCGATCCTCAACGAGGCGTCGCAACGCCGCGACCTTTGGAAAAAATAGTCGCAAATGCCGATAACATTGTTAGCCGAGCCGCTTGCGGCCGTGGGGAATGCCCTCTATCTTACTGCAACCCTATCGCAGCCGCGGCCGTCTTCCCACCTTCGAGTGTGACCTGCGCCTTGCCCTTGCGGATCATGTTTTTCCACGGGCCGTTTACCGACAGATTATATTTACCGGCCGGAATGTCCTTGAACTCAAAACGCCCGGCGGAGTCGCTTCTGGCGGTTTGACCGGTTTCGATCAGCCGCACGGTCATGCCGCTGCAGTTCTGGTCACCTAAGAAAACGTGTCCGGCAATAGTGCCGATCTTCGGCGGCTGTTTGGCCGCTATTTCCTCCTTGCTCGGTTTTTTGAGGATTTCGACAGGCACGGTTTTGATTTTGAAATTCTTCACTCGGTCGGTTGCACGCACGACGACCGTGTAGGACCCAGGCTCGAGGTCTTTGGTGTCGAACGAACCGGCCCAGATGCCGTCGGTCCCGCGGCGAAGCTTCTTGGGCTTGTCCTCCTTCTCCATACTTTCCGAATTGTTCAGATCGAAGGCCGCTTCGACCACGTCGACGCCGCCCAGATCGGCCGCATCGACGGCCACCGACAGCTTTTCTCCCGAGGTCACCCGTTCGTCGATACGCATGTCGCGGAACGTGGGCGGCAGTCCATCGAGCACGATCGACACCACGGACGTCACACGCTGGCGCGTTGGGTCGCGACCGGGCAGAAGCAGTTGCGCCACCACATCCGCGCGTTTATTCTTCAGGCCGCCGGTCGAAAGTTCGATGGCAAAATCTGATACGTCTGCCCAAATGTTCATCAGTCCGCCCAGTCGCAGTTCTTGCAACCGCACGCTAACCTGTCGGTCTGCCCGAAATGTTCGCCCGCTTTCGTCCGCGTCGTAACGGCCGTTGCCGTCGGCGTCGAGCCAGACTTGCACTTTTTCGCCGGAATCCGCAGCGGCGTCGAGCTTGAACGCGTCGGTAGGCGCATCGACGCGGAATTTTAAGGGTATCGCGGCCCGCGAGGCCTGAAAGACCGCGTCCTGCGACGGACTGGTGATTGCAATTTCCGCCATGTTGGTGATGCGGTCGGCCGCGGCGCTTTGGTCGCACTTAGCGTCGTAGATGAACGCGCGCGGGTAACCGTCCACGTCGAGCCGCACCGGCACCACCGTCTTGGGGCCGGGTTCAACAGTTGCGAAAAGCCGCGCCTTGTCACTGGGGCTGGGGCTGATGAGCTCGCCCTCACCGTCCATTCCCGACTCGATCGGTGTTGGCCAGACGATGCGAATCGGTTTCCCGTCGGGCGGCAATTTCGGCAGCAGCTTCGTGTCGCGCGTCTCCAATTCTATATGTAATTTACTCTCCCCACGATCGTAGTCAACCGATGCCTGCACGTAGTTGCCCGGCGCGCATGGCGTCAAACGCAGCCGGTGGCTCCAACGCCGCGACGGCTTGGCCTTGTCGACGATAGTAACCACCATGCCGGCCGTTACGTCCGCCTCGACGGGCTTCGCGGGCTTCGCGGGCTTTTCGTTCTTTTCGGCGGCCGCAGCGGAGTCCTTCGATTTATCCTTATCCTTGCCAGTGTCTTGTGCAAAGGGGAGAGGGAGCGTTGTCCCGTCGGCTGGCAACTCCATCTCCATGGGCTCGCTCAAGGCCGTGAAACCACGATGCGGTCGGCCCGTATCGTCCAGCGGCCAACCCCGCGGCACGCGACCGCCGGGCGATGCTTGCGGCGCGGCCAGCAACTGCACGGTTACGGTCTTTGCCTGTGCCGAAGAGCTTTTCAATCCCAGATGGAATCCGGTTTGGCGGTTGGGGAACGGTTGCAGGTGGTGCTCGACCTCAAGGCGGCGACCGCGATCGGTTACCTGTTCGACAATCAAGTCTACCCGATCCGGCGGCGGCAGCGTGAGGCGAACCGCGTGCTCGCCGCTTTGGCTGCCCGCCTTGACCGCCACGGCCAGTGTCGCGGTCTCGAACTCGGCACCCTCGGCCGCTCGCAGCGAAAAGGTCAGTCGTCCTTTACTGTCCGGCGTGGTTTTAATCCAGCGGTCGCTGGGCAACGCTTGACGCCGGCCGAACGGTTGGACCTGCAATTCGTCGGCGTTGAATCTTAGCCGCACGGAAACCGCTTGCTTGGATAAGTCGGGCAGGCTGAGCGAAATATCCAGCCGTCGCGGTTCGTCGCGGTCGAGCTTGACGCTACCCGGCCCGCCGACCGTCAGTTTGGCCGCTTCGATCGTGGCCGGCATGGGCACGATCGCCACGCAGGAAACCGCTTCTTCCAACCCGGCCGCGTCCCGCCCGTCGACCGCACGCAGCAAGCGTCCCAGCTCTGCGAGACTTACGTAATCCGCATCGCTCGATGCGGCCGACAATTCGTCACCGTGCAACTTGCGACACTGGCGCTCGATGCGGTCCGGCAAACCGGCATAAAACACGCCCAGCCGCTTGCCCAATTCGCTGTACTCGGCCCATGGTTCTTCGCCACTTCGCGGGGTATCGCTGGGCAACCGGGCAAGAATCTCGTCGAGTTCCTCTTCGGCTTGCCCATCGGCCAGGCTCACCAGCATGACTTCGAGCCGGGCTTGATCCCGCAGCAAGGTCCAAGGCACGACGGCGCCCGGTCGTTTGTATTCATCCTCCGAGACTTCCGCGTTCAGCGGTTGTTCCAACTCCTGCACGGCGCGGATCAACTGCAGGCGGCTGGTGGCCGGCAAAACCGCGCTCGACAAGAGGTCGATGATTTTTTCGGCGTTGCCCTTGGTATTGGGCCGTGCTGCCAAATCGCGGGCACTTTGCACTACGCCGTCTTTTTGCAGATTCTCCCAGTCGCCCGCCAGACGCTGCGATCTGTCATCGAGCCCTTCCATCGCTTCCGCCAGCCCCGTGTCATTTGGCTTGTCCGAGAGGAAGTCGCGACGAAACGCCTCGAGTCGTTCGTTCATTTTCGATAATTCGCCCAGCAGATCCTTAATCGGCTTAAATGACGCGTGCCGGTGCTGGGACTTCGAATCCATAACGCGGGCCGCATGCCAGCGCACGAATGACGACGCGAAAAAGACTAGCTCGTTTTTCAGTTGCATGGCCCTCACATAGGCCGCGTATTTCCCACCGCCGCGCCGGTAGCCGGGCAACACGTCACGCTCGAAACGCTGCCGCGCATCGTTCAGTCTCGCCAGAATCGACGACGGACCCCGGTCTTGCAAGAGATCTTCCAGTTCATCGGGCAGCTTATCAGCAAACCCCTGCCCACATCTAGAACGTCGGTCATAGGCCAACAACCGTGCCTGGAACTCGCGACACAGATGTGGCGCATAGTCGACGGCCGCCCAATTACCATTTGACCCGTCAGCAGCGTTTCCCTGCCGCAGCATTTGGTCGCGAAGTTGCCAGGCGCGTAGCAAAAGTTCCTCGATCTTCTTTTGCTCGGGTTTTTTTTGCTTGGGCGACACGACCTGCCCGTCTTTCTCGGTCGGCTCTTCGCTTGTATCTTCCCCTTCAGCATCTTCGGGATCTTCTGTGGGGATAACCGCCGGCACGAGCACGAAGACGCCCCGCGCCTCGGACGTGGGTACAATGCCCTTTCCACCCCTTAACAGCATCGCAGCCTGGGCCGTTTGCCCGCCGCTGGTAAGATCAACCCAATCCAGCACACCGTTGCTGACATAGTTGGCCAACTCGTCTAAATAGACCTGACTGTCCTGGTCGCGATCGGCCCTGCCGTGTAGCCCTGCGGAAACGTAAAACCCGAAGGCCGACAGCCCGTCCGAGTA
>CAZISU010000025.1:0-15751 GCA_964541935.1 uncultured Planctomycetaceae bacterium
CGAGGATACCTTCTTCCTTTGGTTGCGGCCGAGCGAAGCGAGGCCGCGCTGGGATCTTGCCCACCGAACCGATGTAATTACCAACAATCCCACATCCACTAGTTTCGACCTCGCCGCCGTCGGTGACTTTCAGTGTGCCGTTGCCGAAGTTACCGACGAAGATCCGGTTACTGATATTCCAAGCCGAGCCGGATCCATCTATCGTGACTTCACCCATCGAGTCGGATCTGTATCCGATATAGCCCCAAGTCGATTCAATGACTCTTTCACTGGAAATTCGTGTCGTGCCGACATCAGCATAGCCGGCCCCCATCGGCCCGGTACCGTCAGTAATAAGATTGATAGTAATGTTTTGGTTGGGATTGTCATTTACGTTGAAGGTCCGATTTAATCCATGTGTATCGTCGAACACTAAATCGACATCACAAACAAGACCGTGGGTATTTATTGTCCCCGTACCGGTAAGATCACTAAAGATACAGCCAAGACTACCTGTCGAAAGTGTCCCATTGTCGAAGTGTATTAAACCTGTCGAGCCTAAAAAGCAAGACACCCAGGTACTCACTTCCACAGCCACAGCTCCTCCGTTGATGATATTTAGCATGCCGTTTCCTTGATTGCCAACACATAGGGCTGTACTTGACAGCGTCGAGCCGATTGCATCTACAGTGACTTTGCCGGTGGATCCGGATATAGTGCCGACTGTGCTGCTGCCAAAACTGCTGACCTCGCCGCCGCCCGTTATATCCAGACTGCCATGACCACTCCTGCCAACAGAAAGATGGGTATTGTTCCACTTCGATCCGGTCCCATTCACTGTGGCTTTACCTGTTGAGCCGGAGATATCGCCGATCGAGCTAATACTACTGCTGACCTCACCGCCGCCAGTTATATCCAGGCTGCCATGGCCACTTCTGCCAACAGAAAAAATGCTATTGCTCCACTTCGATCCGGTCCCATTCACTGTGGCTTTACCTGTCGAGCCGGAGTTCCTGCCGATCGAGCTAATACCACTGCTGACCTCACCGCCGCCAGTTATATCCAGGCTGCCATGGCCACTTTTGCCAACAGAAAAAATGCTATTGCTCCACTTCGATCCGGTCCCATTCACTGTGGCTTTACCTGTCGAGCCGGAGTTCCTGCCGATCGAGCTAATACCACTGCTGACCGTACTGCCGCCAGTAATATTCAGCATGCCACTGCCGTCACGGCCAACGGTGGCAATCGTGGTGTTCTTCTTCCAAGTGGTCGGATTGCTAGGGCTAATTTCACCGGACCATGTAACCCCAGCGTGGGTCGGGTGGTCGAAACTTAGCAAAGTCATGCAAAAAACAGGAATGAGTGATAAACGAGCGACGGCGCTGCCCGCGATACGATGATGGTTTCCAGTCGAATTTCTGAGCATTATTGCCCCTCCTGAATGTTGCGATTATCGAGATCTAGCTGTTTGCTTTGGTTACGCGTTCGATCATAAATTCTGCCTGGGATGGTGTTGTACCACGAATGGGAGCTAATGTAAAGTATTTGCCATAAGTTATGTAGATATCGTAGGCTGGATTGAAACCGGACAATGAGTTGGGTGATACGAACGCCGGGTTGTGCGCGGCCTACTTGTTGAACTCATTGCAACTGCCCCTTTGTCGGCGATAAGACGATGCACTGCCCGAAAACCAGCCTTACCGTTTTCGCCGCAGCGAGCCTAATAAACCTGCCAGGCATAATCCCAGCAAGCCGGTGAGCGTCGAGGGCTCGGGTATAACACCCACGGTTAGCACCGTATAGCCCGTCAGATCGCCATCGGTTTTGTAGCTCAGTGTATAATCTTCGCCGTATTTCGCGGCGGTGATGTCGGCCCAGTCTGAGATGTAATCGTCCCAATAGCGGATGTCTTTTGTGCCGTAGATTGGATCCAAAAAGTCGAGCAGCGAGCCATCAGTATCACCGTACAACGCCAGCATACCGCCGGTGGACATACTGATGACACCGTACCCGTTGCCATTCTCGTTAATTTCAAGAGACTCAGTGGCTACCAGCCCACCATTGGCGATGTTTAATGTGCCGCTGCCTTCTCGGCCCAGAGAGAGAACGGAACCGACCATCCAGGTCGATCCGGCACCGTCAACCGTAACTTCGCCCGTAGAGCCCAGGCTATTGCTGCCGATTCGGCCTCCAATAGAACTGTTAACCAAAGCGCCGTCGATGATCTTCAGTGTGCCATTGCCAACTGAACCGACATCGACTTCGGCATCACTCGTAAGCGTCGATCCGGCTCCACTCACAGTGACTTCGCCCGTCGAGCCAGAAGCACTGCCGATGGCAAAAATGTGACCGTAGACCGCACCACTGTTTGTGATATTCAGTGTGCCGTTGCCAATGAACGCATCCGTGCTACGAGTCCATGTGGTTGGATTTGCAGGATTGATTTTGCCTGACCATTCAACCCCAGCGTGGGACGGCTGCGGTAAACCCAGCAGGCACACGAAAGCAACACTAATGATTAGTAGTGAATTAACGGCAGCAAGATCCATGGTGAAATGGCGGAATTTGACTGTTTGTCCTGTCTTAAGCATGGTTGTCTTTCCTAATGAATGCGATTTTCGAGAACTGGTGATGCGAGAATGTTGAGCAATCCTGCCTAGGATGGTGTTGTACCACGAATGGGAGGTAATGTAAAGTATTTTTACGAGTAATGTAGATGTCGTAGGCCGGATTGAAACCGGACAATGGGTTGGGGGGTATAAACGCCGGGTTATAACCCGGCCTACTTATTGGACCCATTGCAAACTGTCTCTTCGACCGCGATAATACGAGGTTTGCGACAATGCGGCCTTGTGGTCGG
Source organism: uncultured Planctomycetaceae bacterium (assembly GCA_964541935.1). GTDB lineage: Bacteria > Planctomycetota > Planctomycetia > Pirellulales > Thermoguttaceae > JAFGTN01. Next base: position 2,840 of record CAZISU010000025.1, read on the forward strand.
AAACTCTAGCGATTGTTAAATAATAAAGGCGATTCTAATGGCAAGTTGCGTACTGGCATATTCGGGTGGGTTGGATACTTCGGTTCTGTTGGGGTGGTTGCAGGACGAGGGGTATGACGTGCATGCGGTTTACGTTGATTTGGGTCAGCCTTGCGAGGATCGAGAGGCGATTCTCCAGAAGGCCAAGAATCTGGGGGCGGCTTCGGCTCGGATTCTGGATGTGCGCGAGGAACTCTGTAGCGATTTGGCGTTTCCGGTTTTGCAGTTTCAGGCCAAGTATGAGGGCGTTTATTTGCTGGGCACGTCGATCGCGCGGCCTTTGATTTCGAAGATTTGCTTGCAGGTTGCCCGCGAGGTGGGGGCCGATGCGTTTGTGCATGGGGCCACGGGCAAGGGCAACGATCAGTGTCGCTTCCAACTGGCGGCCGAGGCCTTGGACCCCACGATTCGCGTGGTGGCGCCGTGGCGGATCGAGCGGTTCCGGCAGAAATTCCCCGGACGTACCGAGATGTTGGCCTATTGTGCGGAGAAGAACATTCCGGTGACGGCGTCGGTGGCCAAGCCTTATAGCTCGGACGAAAACTGTCTGCACATCAGCTACGAGGCCGGGCAGATCGAAGATCTGATGGCCAACGGCATCGATCTGGTCGATTTCGGCATGGTTACCAAGCCGGAGGACGCTCCCGACAAGCCCGAGAATGTGACTATCGCTTTCGAGTCGGGCGTGCCGGTTTCGGTCGATGGCAAGAAGCTCAGCCCGGCCAAGATCGTGGAGACGCTCAACGCTATCGGCGGCCGACACGGCGTAGGCATCATCGACATGATTGAGAACCGCTTTGTGGGCATGAAGAGCCGCGGCGTTTACGAGGCGCCCGGCATGACGATCCTCTACGACGCCCATCGCTACATCGAGCAGATGACGATGGACCGCGACTTGATGCACCTCCGCGACCGCCTAGCACCCGAGGTGGCCGAAATGCTGTACTACGGGTTCTGGTACCATGCCAAGATGGACGCCCTGCTGGCCTTTATTAAAGAAGCCCAACAGCCGGTCTCCGGCGAGGTTTCTTTGCGTCTTTACAAGGGCGGGATTTATGTGAACTCGCGAAAGAGTCCCAACAGTCTTTACGACGAGGGCATCGCCACGATGGAAGGTGGCGGGTCGTATAATCAGACCGACGCCGAAGGGTTCTTGCGGATTCAGGGTTTGCCCAGCCGAGTGCAGGGACGGGTGCGGCCGCGGGAGTATTGAGGCAGCAACGCGTCCCTGGTCTGCTAATGTTAGCGGCCTATGAATCCAGTATCTGGGGCCGGTGGTCGAAGCCGATGGCCGTTTCGCACCAGCGGGCGATTGATAGTAGGCGGTGGTCTTGGTTGTATGGGCCGATTAGTTGTACGGCTGCCGGCATGCCTTCTTCGGAAAGTCCGCAGGGCATGGAAACCACGGGCAAGCCCGCACAGCTCCAGGGTGCTTGAAACTCGGGAGTTCCGGTGGTGGAGAGCGTGGGCGGGGCCGTGGTGTGGGTCGAGGGTACAATGAGGGCGTCAACCCCATCGAGCAGACGTACGACCGCGCGTCGGTAGGTGCGTAAACGGCCCAGGGCTGCGGCGAAATCTAGGCCCGAGGTTTGTAGGCCTTCGTCGAGCAAGCCGGTTATCAGCGGGCCGTAGCCGTCTCGGTGTTGGGCAAAACGTTGCTGATGGATGGATGCCGCCTCGACGCTCATTATTAGTCGGTGCAGGGGGCGAATCTCGGAGAAATCAATTGGACAATCGACCGAAACAACGTTAGCGCCCGAGCTGCGGATCTTATCGAGCGTCTCTTGCGTGATTTGCCGCACTGTTTCGTCGGCCAGTTCCATAAAGAAGGGCTCGATCAAGCCTAGACGCGGCCCGCGCTCGCCGCTGAAGGCTTGCAATTCCGTTTCGGCCCTTTCGTGGGCGGTTCTTTTTGCGGTTGCGTCGTGCGGCGGCGCGAAATCGGCCGAGACGGGTAGGCACTGGAGCATGGCTTCGAGTTGGTCCACCGAGCGGGCCATGGGGCCCACGTGGTCGAATTCGTAGCTGACCGGAAAGACGCCGTCGCGGCTAACTCGTCCGAAGGTGGGCTTGCAGGTGGCAATTCCGCAGTAGCTCGACGGGCGCACCAGTGAGCCACCGGTTTGGGTGCCGATGGCGGCCTCGCACATGCCGGTTGCCACGGCTATGGCCGAACCGCTGCTGGATCCGCCCGGGGTGTGGGTGAGGTCCTTGCTCCAGGGGTTGAGCGTGGGCGATGGGTCGAAACAGGCGAACTCGACGGTGACGGTTTTGCCCAGAATCACGGCCCCGGCCTTGCGTAGGGCGGCCACAACCGGCGCGTCGTGCTGGGCCGGGGCGTCGTCGCTGAGCGCCGACCCGGCTCGGGTGGGCATGCCTTGCACGTCGACGATATCTTTAATGCCCACCGGCATGCCATGCAACGGCCCACGGCAGGTGCCGGATTGCAATTCGGCCGTCAATTCTTCGGCAGCCTGCCGGGCGCCTTCACGGTCGACCAGCACCCAGGCGTTGAGTCGCGGATCGAGTTTTTCAATGGCCTCCAGTGCATTTTCAAGTCGTTGTATAATCTCAGGCATTAAAATCTCCGGTGTTCATCAAGCGTGCAGCTTGTGTGCGTGTCCTGCGACGGCCTCGTCGCGAGTGTGATACCAGGGGAATCGGCCGCTCAGGTTGGCGACATCCAGGGCCATTTGGTTTTGTGAGGAAAGGCCGGCAAATCTCATGAGCCCACCCTGGCTGGTGATGCGTTTGTGTAGCAGAATCATTTGCCCAATCAGGAGACTGTGGAGGATTTCGACCTCTTGTAGCTCGATAATCAGTTGGTGAGCGGAGAGCTTGTCTACGAGCTCCCAGATATTATCGGCCAGTGGAGGGGTTTCCCAAGTGTGCCCTCGTTGGCAGCGGACCGTAATAAACAACCATTCCGGCCCAACTTCCACATCCAGGCCCCAGCCGTTGGAGATATCGATCATTTTGACGTCCTTTCAATAATTGCCATATTAGCAGTTTCGGCGCGTCTTTACCCACCACGTTGGGGAAAACTTCTAAGCCCCCTTTCCCCCTCTGTCGGCATGTTTTGCCACACCATCCCCCCGCGTTTTAGGGGGAAAACTCCATCATTTACAAAAATGGTGGAGCAAGAGGGCTTCTGGGGCCGATTCGCGGTTGCAAGTCGAGAGTAAGATGTTACACTGGCTCAATTAACGTAAGTTGATGACAGTATTGTAGGTAGTTTTTCAGCAAAATAGGCTGAGGGTCCGTGCCACGGGTAACGTTTCCCGTTTTGGCCGACGTGGAGGACATGCGGTAAGAGATGACTATTACCAAAGAGCGAAAAGCGGAGCTGATAGGAGAGTTCAAGCAAGGCGATCACGATACCGGAAGTCCGGAAGTGCAGATTGCGATCTTGACGACTCGAATCAATGGGTTGACGGACCACTTGCGCACTCACAAGAAGGACTTCGCGAGTCGTCGCGGCTTGCTGGCCTTGGTCAGCCGTCGCCGTCGCCTGCTGGACTACCTCAAGAAGGTAGACCCACAGCGTTACTTGAACACTATTCGGCGGCTTGAACTCCGCAAATAGTCGAACGTGGTTCTTCCCGGTCGCGGCTCATTTTGTCCGTGACACGGAAGTAGTAATGGACCGCGCGCCGGAGCTAGAATGTCTCCGGCCCGGTCGCCTCGAAGTCCAAGGCATGATGCCGTCGGCGGGAAGCTCTTCCCGTATGTGTAGTGATGCGCTAGTGTCTAAGTTTTCGCGGTAAATCCGCATCTCCTCTCAGCCGTGCATCGCTGGAATGCAGATCGCTTATCTGCGGAGCCCACTTTTCTGTCCGCTTAACGGTAGTGTATGTTAAGCAAAGTGTGTGTAAATCAGTTGTTGTAAAAAATTTTGTAGTTGTAATGTAAGGTAGGAAAAGAACAGTGAAAGTTCGTATCGAAAGAGAAATTAACGGAAAACCCTTTTCATTTGAAACCGGTGAATTGGCCAAGCAAGCCGCGGGCAGTTGCCTCGTCCAATATGGCGACACGGTAGTGCTTAGCGCCACGGCCACGGGCGCGCCGCGAATGGGTATCGACTTTTTCCCGCTCACGTGTGATTATCGCGAGCGCGTAGCCGCCGCCGGCAAGTTCCCGGGTGGTTTCCTCAAACGCGAGGGACGTCCCACCATGAAGGAGACGCTCACCGCGCGGCTGATCGACCGGCCGATCCGGCCCTTGTTCCCCGAGTGGTTCCGCGACGATGTGCAGTGCCAGAACTTTGTAATGGCCAGCGACCGGCAAAACGACGGCGACGTACTCGCCATGAACGGGTCCTCCTGTGCGTTGGCCCTTTCGCCCATGCCGTTTTTGGGCCCCATCGCCTCGGTTCGCATGGGCGCGATCGACGGAAACTTCGTGCCCTTCCCCACCCAGGACGAACTCGAAGAGAGCGACCTGGACCTGATCGTCTCGGGCAGCAAAGATGCCATCCTCATGATCGAGGGTTTCGCCCGCGAGATGCCCGAGGACGAAATGGCCGAGGCCATTATGGCGGCCCATAAAGTCATTATCGAACTCTGCGAAATGCAGGAAGAATTGGTCGCGAAGGCCGAAGTCGGAAAAACCCACTACGAAGTTCCCGAATGCGATGGGCTCTTCGACACGGTCAAGGACAAGTACTACGACGCCTTGAACGAAGCCAAACGCACCGAAGGCAAGATGGCTCGCGCCGAGGCCTGTTCGAAACTTAAGGCTAAAGTGATCGAAGAGATGATTCCCGATGCTGACGCCGATGACGCCATTGATGCGGGCCGCTTCCGCAGCGTATGGCACGACCTGGAAGCGAAGGTCATTCGCGACCAGATCCTTTCCGGTGTCCGCCCCGACGGCCGCGACGGCAAAACGCTTCGTGGGATCGAGTGCCAGACCGATTTGCTGCCACGCGTACACGGCTCGGCACTCTTCCAGCGTGGCGAGACGCAAGCCATGATTACCGTCGCATTGGGAACCGGTCGAGACGAACAGCGTGTCGACGGTTTGATCGAAGAGTACTCCAAGAAGTTCATGCTCGACTACTACTTCCCGTCCTTCTCGGTTGGCGAATGTCGCCCCATTCGCGGCCCCGGCCGTCGAGAGATCGGGCACGGAGCATTGGCCGAGCGGAGCATCAAGCCCGTCTTGCCGCCCGCCGACGTGTTCCCTTACACTATCCGCATCATCTCCGATATCCTGGAGTCCAACGGTTCGAGTTCCATGGCCAGCGTATGTGGCGCGACTTTGGGCCTGATGGCCGCTGGCGTACCGATCACCAACCCCGTGGCCGGTATCTCCGTGGGATTAGTGAAGGAAAGCGACGACAACTGGGTCTTGCTGACCGATATCCTTGGCGACGAAGACCACTTCGGCGACATGGACTTCAAGATCGCCGGCACGCAAAACGGTATCACCGGCATCCAACTCGACCTGAAAATCAACGGTATCAGCGAGGAGATCATTCGCGCGACGCTCGTTCAATCCCGCGACGCCCGCATCGAGATCCTGCGAACAATGCTAACCGCGATTTCGCGTCCGAAAGGCGAGATTTCCAATTGGGCGCCGCGCCTGCTGCGTACCAAGATCGAGCCCGACAAGATCGGCCTTTTGATCGGCCCCGGCGGCAAGACGATCCGTGCCATGCAAGAGTCGACCGGCGCGATGATCGAGGTCGAAGACGACGGCACCGTCACCGTGGCTTGCAGTTCGGCCGACTCAGCCAGATCGGCCATGAATCAGGTCGAGGCATTGACCGCGGCCGTTGAAGTCGGACGCATCTATGACGGTCGAGTTACCAGCATTAAAGACTTCGGCGCGTTCATCGAAATTCTGCCCGGCAAAGACGGACTTTGCCATATCAGCGAATTGTCGAACGAGTACGTGTCGAGCGTAGCCGATGTTTGCAAGGTTGGCGACGAGATGCAAGTCAAGGTTATCGCCGTCGACGAGCAAGATCGCGTCAAACTGAGCCGCAAAGTCGTGCTCATGGAAGAAGCAGGCGAAGGTGCTTAGCACATCGCCGTGGACGTGAAAAATCGTCCCACGAACAGTCAGTCTGAATAATCACAGGTGCCGGAAGCTTCGCTCGCGTTTGTTTCCGGCACCTGTTTTTTAATGGTTGAGAGTTTGCGACGATCTTGTTAGCTATAGAATCCGTATTCGTATGCTGCGTCGTATAGGGCGACAATGTTCTGCGGGGGCACGCCGGCTTGGATGTTGTGGACGTTGTTGAAGACGTAGCCACCGTGGGGTTTGAGGGCTTCAAGATTGCGGCGCACGTGTTCGCGCACGGTCTCGGGCGAGGCCGAGGGTAGGATGTGTTGTGAATCGATGGCGCCGCCCCAAAAGGCCAGGCGGTCGCCGAAACTCGCTTTCAATGCCGACGGGTCCATGTCCTTGGCGCTTATCTGCACGGGGTTGAGTATATCGACGCCATTGTCAATCAGGTCGGGAATGAAGGGGATACATGATCCGCAGGTATGATACCAGATCTTGGCCTCGGTTCGCGAGCGGATATATTGCACCAATTGTTTTTGACGCGGCTTAACGATGGTGCGGTAGATTTCCGGCCGGAACAATGGTCCGTTCTGACCAGCCAGGTCGTCGCCGACCATAATCACGTCGACCAGATCGCCGACCTCGTCGAGAAAGAGGCGGAACCAATCCATCCAGAATTTCAGCACGCAGTCCAGTAGCGTCTCGCAGAATTCCGGCTCGGTGAGCATGTCCATGAACCAGCGTTCCAGCCCGCGAAGATACCAGCAGGTTTCATAGACCACGCCGGAGATGCGGCTAACCACGGCGTAGGGCGTCTCACCGCGGAGCGTTTGTGCCCGTCCGCGCAGCCCGGCGAAACGGCTGGGGTCGTCGCCCCGTGGGAAGGGATAGTCGGCCAGGTCGGCAATCGTCGCTTCGGCCAGCGGATGGTGTGAGATGTCCATGTAGTACGGCTGATCGTCGGGAATCGACCAGACCACGCCGAACTCATCCCGTAGATCGTGCCACAAGCGGCCGTCGCGCCGGTTGTGCTCGATAGCCCCTTGGAAACCGTCCGGCGATTTGCTGGAAATGTAACGCGTATCTACGTGGAAACGTTCCAGCAGCGCTTCGCACGGTTCGGCAAGCTGCTGAACGGGGTCCATGATGAGCATCGCCTCGTCCTGGATGCCCAAGTGCTTGAGTAACGTCTCGTAGGCGAATTTATGGATGCCGGTCTGATTCCCGCCGAGGTCGATGGGAATGCGGTCGGGGATTTTGTGGTCCAGCGCGGTTAAAACCCGCTGGCGTGAGGTCATCGTTTCGGATCGGATTGTTTTATCTATTTTCATGTCGTCGCTTTTCTACTCGTGTAGAACCTCGGGAAGTCCGTGGTTGCGCCACGGTGTGGGCGCTAGCCCGGTTTTGTTTTTGAAAAATTTCGAGAAGTGGTAAACATTGCTGAACCCCAACAGGCGGGCGATTTGCTTGACCGCGAGGTCGGAGTTTCTTAACATCTGACGGGCTCGGTTGAGTTTCAATTCCAGATGGTATTGATACGGCGTGAGGCCGGTGTGTTCCTTGAAGATGCGAAAAAAATGGGCGCGGCTCATGCCGAGTTCTGCCGCGATGCCTTCCATTAGCGGCAGGCCTACCACGTCCTCTTCCAGCATTGCCTTGGCCCGGCGGACCTGGTCGTGAATGTGGCTGCCGGCTTCATGCTTGCGTGCCGCGCCCAACATTGCCGCGATTATCTGCATCGTGCCCGCGGCAATCACTGCTGAAAACCGATCGGCTCCGTGCGTAACCAATCGAGGAGGTGCACAAACGGATCTACAACGGCATCGTCCATGCCCACCCTGAGAACAGGTTCTTCGGGCGAGATGAAGTCACGCTCTTGCATCCGCTGGGCGTCCTCGCCTTGAAAATGAACCCAATACACTTCCCAGCCGACTTGGGCGAGGGGGCGGTAGCGATGCCAGACGCCAGGGAAAACCAAAAAAGCGTCGCCCTCGTTCAGCCGGCAAAGTCCGCTGGGCTTTGATTCGAATTCACCCTCGCCGTGAGCAAGGTAGACGATGCCGAACTGGTCTAGCACGCGGCCGCGCTGCCAAGAGAAAGTATGCGATGCCGGATGGCCCTGGGGCGGATACTGGTCTCCCGGCGGAACCGGCTGGTAACCGGCCGCTGTCACACAGAGCCCCCACTGCCGATCCCGCGGTCCGGGAGGCAAGTAGCGGAAGTATTCTCGCAGACGATTTGGCATCACTTGCCCTTGGATAAGCTATCAAGAAAATAAGCCATATTAGTGATTTGCAACAATACGTAAGATATCACGTGAAAAGGGGCGTGTCGAGAGATTTAGCCATCGCAAGACTACGATGATACTATTATGTAACACATTAGACTTTTTTACATTGCCTATTAGTTAGCGTAAAGGTGACATTCAGTCCCGCAAAGCAATCCCAGCAATTGACGTTTCTGGAGTGCAATCCATGGACCTGCGGATTATCGGATGGCACGCTGTTATTGCTGGTCAGATGCGTCGGGCCTATAATCGAATGCTTATCAACGGCAATCTTAGAGAACTCAATTCCTGTCAAGACGTTAAGAATCGACTCCCAAATGAGTGACGAAATTAACAGCGAAAATAAAAGACTGATCGACCGTTACACGGAGATTGCACGTCTGGCCGGCGGTTTGGCCCATGAAATTAAGAACCCGCTTTCTACCATTCGGCTGAACATGGAACTGCTGGGCGAGGATTTCCAGGAACCGCAGGATCAGCGCGAGCGACGGGCCTTGCGTAAGATCGAGGTTGTCGAACGCGAGTGCCAGCGATTGCAGGATCTGCTGGACGATTTTCTCAACTTCGCCAAGGTGCGGGAATTGCATCGCGAGCCGACCAACCTCAACGATCAGGTGCAGCGTCTATTGGATTTCTTCCGTCCCAAGGCCGAAGAGGCCGGCATCGAAATAATTGCATATCTGGCTTCCGACCTGCCCACCGTGTTGATCGACCGCGAGGTTTTGTATGGGGCCCTGCTGAATCTGGTGCTCAATGCCCAGCAAGCCATCGCGGGCGGCGGGCAATTGGTCGCGCGCACTTATCCGACGGCCGATGGCGTGGCGCTAGAACTGATCGACACCGGTTGCGGCATCGATCCCGATGCCTGCGCGAAGATTTTTGACGCCTTCTTTTCAACTAAAAGTGGCGGTTCGGGCTTGGGCCTGCCTACTACAAAGAAAATAATTGAAGCTCACGGCGGAAGCATTTCGGTGCAAAGCGAACCCGGTCGCGGCACGAAATTCACAATCAAGCTGCCGGTTCCGCCGCGAATCTCTGCCGAGGGTGAATGAGAACTGATGAATATTGTAAAAGGAAACGGTTGTCGTTGCTTTGTTGGTCTTGTGTTGTTTTTATTTGCGGCAAATACGTTCGCAAATGGTATCGTCGTAAGCGATCTCCGCTGCGAGCACACGAAAGATCCGTTGGGTATAGATGCAGCCAAGCCGCGCCTGAGTTGGTTGCTAAAATCAGACCAACGTTGCCAACGGCAGACGGCATATCGGGTTTTGGTTGCAAGCAGCCGCGCGAAACTCGACGCCGATCGGGGAGATTTATGGGATAGCGGGAAGGTGGAGTCCGATCGATCGCATCTGGTGTGCTATGGCGGAAAAAAACTGGCGTCGCACCAAGCGTGTTTTTGGAAGGTGCGGATTTGGGACGCCGACGGTCGGGCTTCAGCGTGGAGTCGGCCGTCCCGCTGGACGATGGGCATACTATCGCGTGAAGATTGGAAAGCGCGTTGGATCGCGGCCACCCCCGACCTTGCGGCGACTGCTCAAGCGTCAAAAAAACTCAAACAGTCTCGTCTGCCGATTTTTCGCCGCGAGTTTCTCACGAAAAAATCCTTGCGGCGGGCCGTGGTCTACATTTGTGGGCTGGGGCACTATGAATTGTATCTCAACGGGGCAAAAGTCGGCGACAGACTGCTCGACCCAGCTTGGACAAATTACCGGAAAAAATGCGTTTACGCAACCTATGAAATAACAGACCAGGTTCGCAGCGGCGAAAACTCGCTTGGCGTGATGCTCGGCAACGGCATGTATAACGTCGTGGGCGGGCGATACACGAAATTTCGCGGTTCCTTCGGGCAGCCAAAGTTGATACTGCATCTGCGTCTGGAATACGACGACGGCACGGTCGAACACGTGACCAGCGACTCATCTTGGAAAGCGACGTAGGGGCCCATCACTTTCTCTTGTGTTTATGGTGGCGAGGACTGGGACGCGCGGCTCGAGCCGGTAGGCTGGCTAAAAACAGGGTTCGACGACACAGCCTGGTCGGCAGCCATAGAAACCGCCGGTCCACAAGGCACGCTTCGGTCGACGGTCCAGCCGCCAGTCAAGACGATGCAAGCTTTCAAGCCTGTTACGGTCAACGAGACGGATAAAGGTGTGTCGATTGATTTCGGCCAAAACAGCGCGGCTATACCGGTGCTGCGGTTGCGCGGGCCATGTGGATCGACCGTAAAAGTCCGTACGGGCGAAGGGCCCGCCGCCGCGGGCTGGGACAAAACATGGTTCGAATATACACTTCGTGGCGGCGGCGAGGAAGAATTCCGCCCGCGTTTCACATCCTGGGGCTTACGCTCGATACTCGTCGAAGGCGCCACCCTAAACGACAAGGCGACCGACAAACCGGTTTTTCTGGACGCATCGGCCTTGTCGCTGCGCTGCGACTCGCCCGCGGCCGGGTCGTTTGCATGCTCAGACGAACTGCTCAACAAGATCTATCACATCGTGCTCTGGTCGATACACTCCAACTATCAGAGCGTTTTGACCGACTGCCCACACCGCGAGAAGTTGGGTTGGCAGGAAGTTTCGCATCTGCTGGGGCCCGCGATCCATTTTATCTACGATGCCGCCGGATTCTATGATAAGATTATCGAGGACTGCGCCGAGTCGCAAACGGCGGACGGGCTCGTGCCCGACATCGCGCCGGAATACGTTGTCTTCGGGGGCGGCTTCCGCGACTCGCCCGAGTGGGGTAGCGCGTTTATCATTAACCCCCATTTTCTTCACCTCTGGACCGGCGACGATGCGCCCATCGCCAGGCACTATGAGGCGATGAAACGTTACCTTGCCTACCTTCGCTCCAAGAGCAAAGACCATATTCTTTCGCATGGGTTGGGCGACTGGCTGCCACGTGAGAAGACGCCCACGCCGCTAGTGGCCACGGCAATTTACTACCACGACCTCGTGCTTATGGCCGGCTATGCCGCGCAGCTTGGCAAGCGTGAGGATGTACTGAAATTTGAGAATGAAGCCGAAGAGGTCAAAAAGGCTTTTAACGTACGTTTCTTAAACGCCACTACGGGCAGCTATGCCAACGGGACGCAGTGCGCGCAAGGCATGCCATATATCCTGGGACTGGTTCCGCCCGAGCAAGGGGAAAAGGCTCTCGAAGTGCTGGTAAGAGAGGGTCGCAAAAAGAAATTCCTCACGGCAGGCGACGTGGGCAACCGCTATGCTATTCTGGCTTTTTCGGCTGCTGATGCGGATCAACTGCTGTACGAGCTTGCCTTGAAGACTTACGGCGTGCAAGCCCGTCAAGCGGGCCGCACCACATTGGCCGAAGCCTGGGCGGGCGGCCAAGAGTTGTCGCAAAACCACTGCATGTTGGGCCACATCATGGAGTGGTGCCATGGACGTCTGGCGGGCATTCGCCCCGACCCGTCTGCGGTGGGCTTCCGCAAAACCATCATCGACCCCGTCCCTATCGACAGCATATCCTGGGTAAAAGCGCATCACGATAGTCCACACGGACGCATCGCCGTACATTGGCACAAGAAAGACAACGGATTGCATCTGCAGGTGATGATCCCGGCGAACACGACCGCCACTGTCTTCGTACCCGCCAAGGCCGCTGCGGATGTTATGGAAGGAACGCTACCGGCTGAAAAATCCGAGGGTGTGGAATTCCTGCGCATGGAAAATGGGAAGGCCGTTTTCAGCGTTGCTTCGGGGAGCTATGAGTTCATCTCGAAACGGTTTTAAGCATCAGCATCCTGCTCAATCCAGCCTGCCCGCGGAGGATAGGTGCCATAGAAACGCTTGATATAATGCCGCCGCCAGCGGGAGTTGCAGTGCGGTTCCCATCCCCAGCGGGCCATCATCTCGCGACTGATCCGCCAGGTGGCCAACTCACACAGCAGGGCGTCGGTGCCTTTGATGCGTGCAACCTCGTCGAGCGTTTCCGCTGCTCGGCGAAAGGTCTGATACGAAGTGCCGTGCCCTGAAATAATGTATTTCACCGCCAGAAACTTGGGACAGCGCCGCGGCTGGTCGTAAAAAAGCAGGCAACGGTCGGCCGCACGCCGCGAGTGCATGTATCGGCCCAGGATGAGAATCTCGGGCAGTGAAACCAACTTGGGCAATGGGCGTAGCCGAATACGCTCGAAGCGGCCCCCAGATGCCTCGATGACGCCAAATCGTCGGCGCCCGATGGCTTCGGCTCCCGCGTGCAGATCGGTGACGGTTTCGAACAGACGCATAACGTCCCAATACCTCTAGTGGCTAGTTTCTTCCGTACTGTGTGACTAATTATTTTCGAGAAAATCCCACAAAGCAACCATAGCTCGCATTTTTTTGCTGTTTTTTCCGGTCATTTTGAGGATAAAGAGCTGTATCGGCCATGACAATGTGTAATCTGAAAAGGGGCCCCCCTTGATCGGCAAGACGATGTCGATTAAAAAGAAGGGCTCAGCCGAAGTGGCGGAATTGGCAGACGCGCTAGGTTCAGGACCTAGTGAGCTTAACGCTCGTGGAGGTTCAAATCCTCTCTTCGGCACTCGTTGTTACAAAAGGACTTAC